>NZ_JBSFNC010000024.1:0-83936 GCF_053586895.1 Amycolatopsis sp. NPDC003731
AGCACGTTCCCCGAGTCGAGTGAGGCGAACAGCCAGGCCTTCCAGCTCTGCGTGCCGGACTGGACGGCGGCGGCGTAGAACGAGTTGCCGTAGCCGGACGCGGTGAGGTTCCAGAAGTACAGCACCGCGGTCGCGGCCAGCAGCCCGAACACCGCCGGGCGGACCCAGCGCGGTGGTGCGTGCGCGGCGGATTCCTTGCGGTGCCGGGGTTCGGAAACCGGGGCGGGCAGGACGGCGGTCATCAGTACTCCTTCTGGGTGGTGGCCTGGCGGCGCGGGTTGAACACCCAGCCGCGCAGGAGCAGGAACCGGAGCACCGTGGCGGCGAGGTTCGCCAGCACCAGCACGGTGATCTCCAGGACCAGGCCGGGGGTGGTGGATCCGTTGAGCAGGGCCAGGGCGCCGCTGGTGAGCGCGAGCCCGAGGCCGAAGACGAGCAGCCCTTCGAACTGGTGCCTTCCGGCACCGGTGCGGCCGCGGATGCCGAACGTGAGCCGCCGGTTCAGCGCGGTGTTCCCGATCGCCGTCACCAGCAGCGAGGTGAAGTTCGCCGCCTGCGCGCCGACAACCGTGCGCAGCAGCAGGAACAGCACGAGGTAGGCGAGCGTGCTGCTGACGCCGATGGCGGCGAACCGCACCAGCTGCGTCACCAGCCGCGGCGGCACGCCCGGCGCGTCGACGCCGATCGGCTGCCGCCCGAGTTGCTCGCGCAGCCTGCTGACCGGGATTTCCCCGGTGAAGGTGGCCTTGGTGACGCGGGCGATGCCCTTGAGGTCTTCGGTGGCGGTGCGCAGGATGTTGACCGACGAATCCGGGTCGTCGACCCAGTCGACCGGCACTTCGTGGATCCGCAGCCCGGCGCGCTGGGCCAGGACGAGCAGCTCGGTGTCGAAGAACCAGCCGGTGTCCACGACGTGCGGCAGCAGCTCGCGGGCGACATCGGCGCGGATGGCCTTGAAGCCGCATTGGGCGTCGCTGAACTTCGCGGCGAGCGTCGAGCGGAGGATCAGGTTGTAGCAACGGGAGATGAACTCGCGCTTCGGCCCGCGCACCACTCGCGCCCCCCGGGCGAGCCTGCTGCCGATGGCGAGATCGGAGTGCCCGGACAGCAACGGCGCGACGAGCGGCCCGAGCGCGGCGAGATCGGTGGAGAGGTCGACGTCCATGTAGGCGAGCACGGCGGCGTCGGAGGCCCGCCACACGGCGTTGAGCGCGCGGCCGCGGCCCTTCTCGTCGAGGTGGTGGACGGCCACCTCCGGGAACTCCCGGGCCAGTCTTTCGGCCACCTGCAGCGTCGCGTCGGTGCTCGCGTTGTCGGCGACGGTGATCCGGTACGGGTAGGAGACGTGCTCGGCCAGGTGCGCGTGCAGCCGCCGGATGCACGGTTCGAGGTCGGTCTCTTCGTTGTAGACCGGGATGACGACGTCGAGAACGGGCTGCGGGCCGGCCAGGTCGACCGGGCCGGTCCCGGGCCGCGATGCGGGGGCGGTGGCTGTCATGCCCTCACGATCGCGGCCGCCGCTTTGGTGATCGTGTGTTCTCTCTGTGCGGTTCCTGTGTGGTGCCCGGCTCGCCGCCGGGCACCGGCGGGCTAACTGTGAGCGCGCAGCGGCACCACGTTGCTCGGCAGGGAAGCACGGCTCGGCTCACGCTTCGGGGCCGTCGGGCTGATCGTCAGCGTCACCAGGCTCGCGTACCTCGGGTGGCGGTCGACGTACACCTCGGGCACCGCGCACGCCGCCGCGAGGACCGTGCGGTGGCGGTGCAGGTGCTCGAACGCCTCGCGCCCGTACAGGGACACCACGATGTCGCCGCCGCGGGGACGGCTCCACAGGATG
This sequence comes from Amycolatopsis sp. NPDC003731, assembly GCF_053586895.1. Classification (NCBI taxonomy): domain Bacteria; kingdom Bacillati; phylum Actinomycetota; class Actinomycetes; order Pseudonocardiales; family Pseudonocardiaceae; genus Amycolatopsis; species Amycolatopsis sp. NPDC003731. Next base: position 1,838 of record NZ_JBSFNC010000024.1, read on the forward strand.
GCCGGGAGGCGGCCGCCGGGGAGGCGCAGGTGGGGGAACACCGCCCGCAGCCGGTGCTGCAGGCGGATCGCGTGGATCCGGGCCTGCACCTGGCGGCGGCGCAGCACCGCCACGCCGAGTGCGGTGGCGAGGACCGCCGACGCCCAGAGCGGGCCGGCCCACAGCGCGAAGGTCACCACGGCGTAGGGGAGCAGGGTCACCGCCAGAATTTCCCAGCGCCAGTGGTAGATCCGCAGCGGGAAGGTCGGAGTCGAGCGGGTCATTTCCGTGCTCCTTTCGGTGGGACGGCGGCCGAGGGAGCCGCCGAGGTGGCGCAGGAGACGTCCGGCACCGGCGGCCAGCACGAGGGCGGCGACGATGACCGGCCCGGACGTCATGTCGGGATCCGGGTCTTGGGGGCGGGCTCGGGTTTGACGTCACGGTCGCGGCCCAGCTGCCAGGTCCACCGCCAGCCGGCCCAGATCGCGACGGCGGAACCGAGCAGGACGAGGACGAAGGCCTGCCCCACCAGCCCGTCGAGCGGGGCGAGCCGCAGCAGCACCAGCAGCGCCCACACCTGGGACGCGGTGAAGGGGATGACGAGACCGGCCGCGTAGACGCCACGGCGCCAGCGGCTGCGGCGCGGTGGGGTGGTGTAGGGGTCCATGAAAGCCCTCCTCTGCCCGTGGATCCAGGAAACCTCCGGCCCGCCGAGTCCTCTGTGTCAGCTGACACAGAGCGCGGGATTCAGCTCGCCAGTCGCCGAAGTTCGGCCATGCGGTGGATCGTCACCTGTCTTCTGCCGGTGCTGATCACCCCTTGGCGGCGCAGGTCGCGCGTCGCGCGCGCCCAGGACTCGCGGGACATCGCCGCGGTCATCGCCAGCTCCGCCTGGGTGGCGGGGACGACGATCCGGATGTCGTCCCCGAGCGGCACGCCGTGTTGGACGGCCAGTTGCATGAGCTGCGCCGCCACCCGCCGCGCCGCGGCCCCGCCGCCGACGTCCAGCCACTGCCGGGCGACGGACCGGAGGCGGGCCGAGAGCACGAGCAGCAGCGCCCAGGAGATCAGCGGCCGGGTGCGGCACAGCGCGGCGAACCGGTCGCCGGGGATCTCGAGCACCTCCAGGTCGTCCAGCGCCTCGACGGTCGCCGAGCGCGGCAGGTCGTCGATCGCGGCGAGTTCGCCGATGACGTCCCCGGCCCCGCGCACCCCGACGACGACGTCCCGCCCGTCGGGCGTGCCGTGGACGATCCGCACGTGCCCGGACAGCAGCACCAGTACGACACTGGAGAGGTCGCCTTCCCGGCACACGGCCTGCCCGCGCCGGTGGGAGCGCCGCGTGGCGGATTCCGCCACCTTGCGGCGATCGGCCGGGGCCAGCTCGGCCCAGAAGCCCGTCGGTTCCAAGGTCCCCACCTCGTTTCGCGCTATGCGGTCATGTCCTCCGGGCGCCGGGCGGCTTCCGGGATGTGGAGCCACCCGCGGAGCCGCTGGGTGCCGACTTTGATCGGCACCGTCTGGAAGTACGTGGTGTGGTCGATCCCCGGGTAGCCGTGCCGGACGACCGAGCGGTGCATCTCCGGTGAAATGACGAGCACGAGCGGGGCGGCCGTGATACCCAGCTGCCGCCGGAGTTCCTTCGCGTCGACGAAGCGGCAGGCGATGTCGACGTCCTCGCCGTACGGACCGCGGCTGTCGTAGTGCACTTCGCCGGCGTGCACGGCGACCCGGAGCCGGAAGGCGAGCTCGGGGTGGCTTTCGGCGTGCTTGTCCAGCAGCTCGGCCAGGGTCGGGACGACGGTGGTCAGCAGCACCGGCTTCGGTGCCTGGTCGACCGGCCGGACCAGGCACAGCGCGCCGTCGCCCCGGTCGACGAAGCCGTCGCGGAACTTCTTGGTGATCCCGCCGGCCAGGAAGGCCTCGTCCAGCAGCTCGAACAGGACGGTGCGGAGCCGGGCCCTGGCGGGGTTGGTCCGCGTCGTCGAGCCTTCGATGTCGACCGCCACCATGGCCCGGTGGAGGGGGACGTGTTGCGCTGGAGTACTCATGGCCTGCTCCTGCCTTCAGGTCGAAACTGAAGTTCAGTCAAGGAGACTGTAAGGCGTGAAGTACCCGGGATCAACTGAGATGAATCGGTGTTATCTGTTCGGTGCGGGGAAGTTCCGCTGAGCGTAACGTTTCAGTCCCAGGTTCGGCGGGGCGCCGACCAAGCCTCTAGTGACGGGGAGTAGTATTGGCGCCCTCATCGGGAGTACTGAAATTTCCTGAAGGGCGGCTCGAGTCGTGTCCCCAGCCCAGCCACAGTGGTCCGCGCTCGCTCACCGCCTGCGCGCGCTGCGCGAGACCCAGTGGCCCGACGCCGGGATCACCCAGGCCCAGCTCGCCAAGGCGCTCGGCGGGAACAAGTCCCTCAGCATCTCCCTCATCTCGTCGTGGGAGAACACCGAAAAGCCGGTCACGCCGCCGACCAGGCGGCTCGACGCCTACGCGACGCTGTTCGCGACCCGGCGGTCGCTGGACAGCGGCACGCTGCGCGTCCTCCCCATCGGACAACTGACGGACGAGGAGCGGGCGCGGCGCAGCCGGCTCCTCGACGAGCTGCTGCGGCTGCGCGAAGGCCGGCAGCTCGTCGCGCCGCCGGCCCCGGTGGCCGACATCTGGACCTTCGAGCAGGACCAGAACATCACGATCGTGTGCGCGCCGCTGCCGGAGAAGTACCGGCGGCACCTGTCCTATGCGGACCCGGAGAGCGCCGACTTCGTCTCGCTGTACACCTACGCCGACCCGGACGCGCTGATCGAGCTGTTCGGGCACATCCGCTCGCGCAACCCGGACAACAACGTCAAGTTCTGCACCAGCGAGGAACTGGCGGCCGACGACTACACGAGCCACCTGGTGCTGCTCGGCGGCGTGGACTGGAACTCGGTAACCCGGGACGTGATCGAGCGCGTGGACCTCCCGGTCGAGCAGGTCGGCCGGGTGGACGACGCCGAACACGGCGGGTTCCGGGTCCAGCAGGACGGGCGTCCGAAATTGTTCGAGCCCAAGCTCGACCGGCAGGAACACCTCCTGGAGGACGTCGCCCACTTCTACCGCGGCGAAAGTCCGTTCAACCGAAAGAGGACCGTGACCGTATGCAATGGTATGTACGGTCGTGGCACGCTCGGCGCGGTTCGCGCGCTGACCGACGCGCGTTTCCGCGACCGTAACACCGCGTACGTGCAAGACCGGTTCGGCGATGTGGAATCCTTCAGCATCATCAGCCGCGTGCCTGTCGTCGGGGGACAGGGGCTGACCCCCGACTGGACCCTCGAGGAGAACCGGTTGCACGAGTGGCCCGAGGCTGCCGAGTGAACGCGCGGCAGCACGAGTCGCACCAGGACCTCCTGGCGCACTTCGACACCCTGGACGTCTCCGGCGCGGCGATGGACGCGATCATCGTGCCCACCGGCCGCCCGGCCGCCTATCTGCGGCAGGCCATCGCCGTGGCCAAGGAACGCGGAGTTTTCCTCCTCCTGCTGTGCAGCCTGCGGTCCACGGCGTCGGCTGCCGCCCTGGAGGCCAAGAGCGCCGGCGTCCGCGCGCTCGCGATCGACACCGACCTGCTCAACCCCGGCCTCGTGCCCACGTTCGCCACGGACGAGATCCTGCGCTTCACGCGGTTTCGCCGGCAGACCGACACGAGCTACAAGCGCAACCTGGGGCTGCTCATCGCGGTGCTCGCCGGCTGGAAGCGGATCCTCTTCCTCGACGACGACATCGAGCTGCCGAACCCGGCGGACCTCGGCGTCGCGGCCGGCCTGCTCGACGAGTACCCGGTGGTCGGACTGGCCAACGAAGGCATGCCGGACAACTCCGTGGTGTGCCACGCGATCCGGGACGCGGGACAGAAGCAGGACACCTTCATCGGCGGCGGCGCGCTCGCGGTCGGCGAAGCGGCGTTCAGCTCGTTCTTCCCGAACATCTACAACGAAGACTGGTTCTTCCTGATGGACGGCATGAAGCTGCGGCCGTCCGCGACCACCGGCACGGCGATCCAGAAACCGTACGACCCCTACCGGGACGCCCGCCGCGCCCGTGGCGAAGAACTGGGCGACACCCTGGCCGAAGGCGTGTTCGGCCTGTTCGACAGCCACCTCGGACTGGCGCAGGCGACCAAAGCGTACTGGCGGGACTTCCTCGCCGACCGCCGCCGGATCATCCGGGACACGATCAAGCTGGTGCAGGCGTCACCGATCGAGGCGGCCCAGCAGGCCCGGATGGTCGACGCGCTCAAGGCCGCGGTCGGCCGCAGCGAACTGATCACCCCGGACCTGTGCGTGCGCTACCTCCGCGCGTGGCAGCAGGACTGCGTGAGCTGGCGGCAGCGGATCACCGAGCTGCGGCGCGACCACCACGGCGGGTCGGGCGTCGAGCACGCCGTCGAGGCGCTGGGCATCCCGTTGCTGGCCCGGACCGGAGGCGATCTGCGGTCGCCTAGGGCCGCGAAGCGCCGATCGGCCGTGCTTCCGTCCGTGGCGCCGGTGTGATCGGCACCAGGTCCTTGACCAGTACGTGGCACTCTTCCGCTTCGAGCACGAGGGTGCCGTCCGGCGAGGTCGTCCGCGCGTAGCAGGTGACCTCGCCGTGGCCCCAGTCGCGATAACCGAGGCTGTCGTACAGGCGGGCGGCGTCGTGGTTGTCCGTCCGCACCGCGAGCGCGACCCGGTAGCGGCCCGTCTTGAAGAGGCGGCGTTCGACCGCGCCGACCAGCGCCGTGCCGACGCCGAGGTTCCGCAGGTCGGGGTGCACCTCGAGGTGCGTGATCAGCGGGATGCCGGGCAGGTGCTGGAGGATGGGCAGTTCCTCGGCCTCCTCGAGCCACAGGTAGACGGCTCCGGCGGCCCGGCCGCCCAGCCAGGCGAGGAACAGCTCGCCCAGCCCGTTCCGCTGCCGTTCGAAGCGATCGACGAAGAATGCGCGGTCACCGAGGGCGGTGGCGAACGAATCCAGGTCTGCCGAGTCAGCCAGCCGTACGGAGGGCTCGGTCATCAGCAGGAACTCCTGTTCGCCTGGGCACCACCAGTGTGCCGGAGTGAGCCGGTCCTTGACCAGGTTGCCCGGGCCGGGACCGGCGTCACACCCTGCTTTGGTCGTGTCTCAGACGGTCGTCGTCAGGTCGTAGACCGTTACGCCGTCCACAGTGGAGGCTTCGTGGTGCGCGGCGACCCACTCGGCGATCTGCTGGGCCGCGTCCGAGCCGCTCGAACCCTGCATCGTCATGCCCTCGCCCAGGAAGTAGTGGATCTGCCCGTTCGCCACGTACTGCTGGAACTGGGCCAGCGTCGGATAGGGGTCCGTTCCGTTGAAACCGCCCACCGCCAGCACCGGGGCTCCGCTCGCCAGCTGGTAGCCCGCGGCTGCGTTCGACAGCACCGTGGCCGCCGTCCAGGTGTACTGCGAAGCGTCCTTCTGGAGCAACGCCGTCAAGGACGCGCCCGGCAGCGTTGTCGACAGCAGGGCACCCGGGCCGCCACCGAACCCGCCGCGGCCTCCGAAGCCGCCGGGACCGCGGCCACCGAAGCCCGACGATGGCCCGGCCGACGGGATTGCGCCGCTGTGGGTCGTCGCCGCCGTCGCCAGGGTGTACGCGCCCGTGCCGGACAACGCCACCACCAGTGCGAACGCCGCCACGACCGTGGCCGCTCCGCGGGTCAGGTGGGTGGCGAAGAACAGGGCCACCGCCGCCAGGAGGCCGCCCACCAGGACCGTCGGGGCCAGCCATGGCTGCCACGACGAATCCAGCAGCAGGTACGCCGTCAGCGCCGTCACCGCGACGCCGCCGCTGAGCAGCCCCGAGGCCACCGGGTGGGCGCGCAGGCGCCACAGCTGGACCGCCGCCGTGCCGACCAGGGCCGCCACCGCCGGGGCCAACGCCACCGTGTAGTACGGGTGGATGATTCCGCTCATATAGCTGAACACCAGCGCCGTCACCAGCAGCCAGCCGCCCCATAGCAACAGGGCCGCCCGGGACGCGTCCGTGCGCGGGGCCCGGCGGGTGAACCACAGCCCGGCGCCCAGTGCCAGCAGCGCCGCCGGCAGTAGCCAGGCGATGCCGCCCGCCATTTCGCTGCCGAACAGCCGGGTCAGGCCCGTCGAACCCCAGCCGCGGCCCGCGCCGCCGCCGACGCTGCCGACCTCGTCGCCGGTGATGCGGCCGAAGCCGTTATAACCGAACACCAGCTCCCACAGCGAGTTCGTCTGCGAGCCGCCGATGTACGGCCGCGATGCCGCCGGCCAGAGGGCCACGACCACCAGGTACCAGCCCGCCGCCACCAGCACCGAGACGAGCGCGCCGAGCAGGTGCAGCAGCCGCTTCCCGACCGACACCGGGGCGGCGACGAGGTAGGCGACGGCGAACGCGGGCAGCACCAGGAACGCCTGCAGCATCTTCGCCAGGAAGCCGAAGCCAACCGCGACCCCGGCCAGCGCGAGCCAGCGCGGGCTCGCCTTCTCGCAGGCGCGCACCACGCAGTACGCACCCGCCCCCAGCAGCAGGACGAGCAGGGCGTCCGGGTTGTTGAACCGGAACATCAGCGCCGCGGCCGGCGTCAGGGCCAGCACCAGGCCCGCGACCAGCCCGGCCGCCGGGCCGGACGTGCGGCGGACGGCCGCGTGCAGCAGCCAGACCGAGCCCACGCCCATCAGCGCCTGCGGCACCAGGACGCTCCACGCGTTGACGCCGAACAGCCGCGCGGACAGGCCCATCACCCACAGCGCGGCCGGGGTCTTGTCGACCGTGATCGCGTTGGCCGCGTCGCTGGAGCCGAAGAACAGCGCCTTCCAGCTCTGCGAGCCCGCCTGCGCCGCTGCTGAGTAGAAGGCGTTGGCCCAGCCGGACGCGCCGAGGCCCCAGAGGTAGAGCACGGCGGTGCCGAGCAGGAGGACGGCCAGGAGCGGCCGGTGCCAGGTGCGGCGGGAGGGGGCTGAAGGGGCCACGACGGGTTGGCGTGACTCGAGAACGGTCATGAGCTCAGCTTCCGGTCTCCAGCTGGGGCCGGGTTGTGCCGATGCTGTGCACTCGCTGTGCGGGAACGGCCACGGGGAGCCGCACCGCGAACTCCGTCCGGCCGGGCCGGCTGTGCACCTCGATCGAGCCGTGGTGGGCGACGACGACGGCGGACGCGATGGCCATCCCCAGGCCGGTGCTGCCGGCGTTCCGGGAGCGGGACGAGTCGCCGCGGGCGAACCGCTCGAAGACGTCCGGCAGCAGGTCCGGCGCGATGCCGGGGCCGTCGTCGGTCACCGTCAGCACCGCGCTGCCGTCGGCCGAGCGGGCCAGCGACGTCACGACCGTGGTGCCGGGCGGGGTGTGCGTGCGGGCGTTGGCCAGCAGGTTCGCCAGCACCTGGTGCAGCCGCTGGACGTCGCCGAACACGAGGACCGGGTCCGGCGGCAGCTCCAGCAGCCAGCGGTGCTGCCGCCCGGCGACCCGGGCGTCCCCGACGGCGTCGGCGACCAGCCGGGTGAGGTCGACGTCGCGGACGTCGAGCGGCCGGCCCGCGTCGAGCCGGGCGAGCAGCAGCAGGTCCTCGACCAGTGCCGTCATCCGGACGGCCTCGGACTGGATCCGGCCCATCGAGTGCGCGACGTCCGGTGGCACCAGCGCGCTGCCGCGGGCAGCCAGCTCGGCGTACCCGCGGATCGCGGCCAGCGGCGTGCGCAGCTCGTGGCTGGCGTCCGCGACGAACTGCCGGACGCGGATTTCGCTGTCGTGCCGCGCTTCGAGGGCCTGGGCGACGTGGCCGAGCATCAGGTTCAGCGCCGAGCCGACCTGGCCGACCTCGGTGCGCGGGTCGGTGTCGCCCTCCGGGACGCGGATGGACAGCGCCACCTGGCCGCGGTCGAGCGGCAGTTCGGTGACGCGGCCGGCGGTGGCCGCGACGCGGTCGAGCGGGCGCAGCGTGCGGCGGACCGCGAAGGCGCCGAGGAAGGCGGCGCCGAGCACGCCGGCGGCGGCCACGCCGAAGAGGATCAGCCCGACGGTGAGCAGCGTGTCGTTGACCGGCTTCATGGGCAGGCCGGTCACCACCACCTCGGACGTCCCGGGGACGGGCAGCGCCATCAGGCGGTACTCGCCGAGGTCGTCGAAGGACAGCGTGTGCGGCTTGCCGTCGGCGGGCACCGACCGCATGAGGGCCTGCTGGTCCGCGGTCAGCTGCAGCCGTCCGCCGTGTTCGGAGATGCTGTCGTCGTGGACGAGCTCCGGCCCGTCGAAGGTGCCGCTCACCGTGCCGACGTTCTGCCCCAGCGGGTGCTGGCCCGGGTACTGCGGCGGCGGACCGCCGTCCTGGGGCCGGACGTTGCTCGCGAACACCAGCGAGCGGTTCGCCGCGGCCGAGAGCTGCTGGTCGATCTGGCGGGTGAGGAAGAGGTCGAGCGCGAACTCGCTGACCACGCCGACGATCAGGCACACCACGGTGAGCAGCACGACCATCGAGCCGGTCAGTTTCGCGCGCAGCGAAAGCCGCCCCCGGCGGGGAGCTGACGGGACGGTTCGCGCGGCCATGGCTCCAATGTCGGTCCGCGCCGTGTGTGCGGGTTGTGCGCTGCCTGTGAAGCGGCTGTGCGGTGACCGGCCCGTCGCCGGATGTCCGATCGGCCGTCACAGGAACAGCTGACGGCAAGCACAGTCGGTGCACAGCGAGCGGCGCCACCGTGGATCCCACCGAACGACCACGTTGAGGAGCAGCACCATGACCACACCGCAGGCACCGTCCACTCCGGACCAGACGTGGGGCGCGACGCCCGCACCCGCCCCGAAGCAGGCCTGGTCGCCGGGCAAGAAAATCGCGGCGGGCGCCGTCGCGGCGGTGATCGTGGCCGGCGGGGGAGCGGCGGTCTGGGCCGCCTCGTCGTCCGCGGCCACCGACACCCAGGCCGGGCCGGGTGGGATGGCGAGTGGCCCCGGTGGCATGCCGGGCGGCGGACTGGGCGGCGCGTTGCACGGCGAGTACGTGGCCTCCGACGGCAACGGCGGCTACGTCACCAAGATCATGCAGACGGGCGAGGTGACCGAGCTGAGCGCGACCTCCCTGACCGCCAAGAGCGACGACGGCTTCTCGAAGACCTACACGATCACCTCGGCGCAGGCGACCGGCCTGGCGACCGGCGACACGGTCACGGTGGTGGCCACGGAGTCCGGCAGCACGGCGACGGCGACGTCGGTGACGGACGGCGAGTCGGGACCGCAGGGCCCGGGCACCCCGCCTTCGGGCGCCCCGACCCGGACCGGCTGATCCGGAGGCGGTCCCGGAGGTCAGCGGCGGTCGTAGTCGACCGCGACCTCCGGGGTCGTCGCGCGCGAGCGGCAGGTCAGGATCCGGCCGGCCGCCACGTCGTCCTCCGTCAGCGCGTACCGGACGTCCATGTCCACCTGGCCGTGCCGCAGCGTCGCCCGGCAGGTGCCGCACGCCCCGCCCGTGCACGAGTACGGCACCTCGTACCCGGCCCGCAAGGCCGCGTCCAGGACCGTCTCCCCGGCTTCGGCCGTGACGCACGTCGTCGTGCCGCCCAGCGTCACCGCCACCCTGGCCGGCGTGCCCGCGGGGTCGCGCAGGGGTGCCGCGCCGCGGAACAGTTCGAAGTGGACGTTCTCCTCCGGGACGTCCGCGTCGGCCAGGGTGCGGCGGGCGATGTCCAGCAAGCCGCGCGGCCCGCACAGGAACCATTCGTCGACCTTCGCCGGGTGCAGCCGGTTCTGCAGCAGCGCGCGCAGGCGCGTCCCGTCGAGCCGGCCGCGCTGGTAGCGCTCGTGCGAAATGGCGAGGGCCTCGCCGATCGTGTCGAACTGCCGCGGCCGGTGCGCGTGCAGGTCGGGGTCGCGCTCGTCGGTGCGGTAGTGGACGACGTGCAGCCGCCCGCCGAAGCCCTCGGCGAGCGCGCTCAGCTCCGCCGCGAACAACGTCGTCGCGCCCGAGGTGTTGACGTACAGCAGCGTCGCCCGGCTGTGCGGCTCCGCGGCGAGTGTGCTGACCAGGATGGACAGCACCGGCGTGATGCCGCTGCCCGCGGCCAGTGCCACGTAGTGCGCGGTCCGCGCCGGGTCCGGGGTGAGCGTGAACGCGCCCGAAGGCGGCAAGACGTCCAGGAAGTCGCCGGCGGCCAGCGTTGTGGTCGCGAAGCCGGAGAACGCCCCGCCGGGACGTCGTTTCACCGCGATCCGCAGCTCGCCCGAGTCCGCCCGCGCGCAGATCGAGTACGTCCGCCGCACGGGCCGGCCGTCGACCACCGCGCGGACCGCGACGTGCTGGCCCGGCGAGAAGCGGAACTCCGGGGCCAGGTGCGGCGGGACCTCGAAGGTGATCGCGACGGCGTCCGCGGTCAGCGGCCGGACCTCGCGCACCCGCAGCCGGTGGAACCGGCTCGGCCCGAGCGGCGGCGGCTCGGGGCCGGGCTCGTCGTCGCCGAGGTCGTCGGCCAGCCGCCGCCACGCGCGGTACTCCGCCGGGGTCAGCTCGCGGCCCCACGCGGTGATGATCGGGACGTCGCGGGCGAGGTAGGCGTCCCGGTTGTCCCGCCACGCCCGCAGGTAGCGGTAGAACGGCACGGCCGGGTGGAGGTGGTGCACCAGGTGGTAGTTCTGGAACAGCATCATCGGTGTCATCAGCCACTCCAGCCCCACCCGCACCCGCGTGGTGCCGAACTTGTCGCGCGGCTTCGCCTCCGGCAGGCCGTGGTGAGGCAGCCAGTCGAACCACCACGCCAGCACGGCCAGCCCGATCCGCTGCGGCAGCAGGTATCCGAGCAGCAGCTCGCGGCCGTGGCCGCAGGCGATCAGTGTCGCGGCCGCGACGAACGCCAGCGACAGCAGCACGATCGTCTCGGCCCGTTCCGGGGCCGGCCGGGTGCGCACCCGGGCGGTGTAGAAGCGGGCGTACCAGAAGTCGATGGTGAGCCAGCGGAACGGCAGCGACCACCAGGCTCCCTGCGACGTCCACGCGTCGGGATCCGTGTGGGAGTCCGCATTCGTGTTGCGGTGGTGTTCACTGTGGATGAACCGGAGCAGCGGGAACGACGCGTACGCCGCGACGAACGGCATCGCCAGCCGGCCGAGCACCTCGTTGACCCATGTCAGCTTTCCTGCGGCGTGGTGGACGGATTCGTGCACCACCGTGAACATCGTGAAGGTGACGATCGCGTGCAGCGGCACGGTGTACACCGGCGGTGCGATCCCGGCCAGCAGCAACCAGGTCGCGGTGGCCCACAGCGCGGCGCCGCCGGTGAACAACAGGAGCGTGGGCACCGAGAGGCGGGGCAGCGGGATGCGGGGCGAGGGCACCGAACGCGGAGCCGTCTCCGCCGGGGTTCCGGGCGTCCGGGAGCCACGCGGCGGGGTATCGACGACGGGCATCGAGCGGTCTCCTCGGTCGAGAAGCTCCTGGCGAGGCGGGAGTCACCGTAGACAACCCGCCGGGGTTTGTAAACGTTGCACCACGCTTCGAAAAAAGGTCTGGGCCAGCCGAACGCAAGCGCTGGGTAAGCTGCCCTTGTGAAGGCCGTCACCCATCCCGCCCCCGCGCGCACCCGCGACCGGCTGCTGGACGCGGCCGCCGACCTGATCGCCGGCGACGGCTGGGCCGCGGTGACGATGGGCAAGCTGGCCGCGCACGTCGGCGTCAGCAGGCAGACCGTCTACAACGAACTCGGCTCCAAGGCCGAGCTGGCGGAGGCGTTGGTGCTCCGGGAAACCGAGCGCTTCGCCGAGCGCGTGACCGAGGTCGTCACCGCCCACCCGGGCGCCCCCGTCGACGGCATCACCGCCGCGTTCCGCCAGACCCTCGAAGCCGCCCGGGTCAACCCGCTCATCGTCATCGCGCTCGGCTGCCCGAAGGGCGGCGGCGACGACTTCCTCCCGCTGCTGACGACCCGGCCCGAAGGCGTGCTCGAGCGCTCGGTCGGCACGATCGCGGCCCTGCTCGCGCGGTGCTACCCGGAGACCGGGTTGACCCTCTCGGAGTGGACGGTCGCGGTCGAGGCGATGGTCCGGCTGCTGCTCTCCCACCTCGTGCAGCCGAGCGGCTCGGTGGCGCAGGCGAGCGGGCGGATGCGCTGGGTGATCGGCCGGATGCTGGGCGCCTGACCTCGCAGGTGGCCCCCGGCCCGGTGGCGAAGGCCACTGGCCTAGACTCGGACGTCCCGGCCTGTACCTGACCGGGGCCATTTCCGCAGGATTGTCCACCACAATCGTTACCGCTCGAGGAGAAGACCTTGAAGAGCACCGTCGAGCAGCTCAGCCCGACGCGAGTCAAGATCAATGTCGAGGTGCCGTTCGACGAGCTCAAGCCGAACTTCGACCGCGCCTACCGCAAGATCGCCCAGCAGGTGCGCATCCCGGGCTTCCGGCCCGGCAAGGCGCCCGCTCGCGTCCTGGAAAGCCGGATCGGGCGCGGCCCGGTGCTCGACGAGGTCGTCAACGAGGCCATCCCGGCCAAGTACATCGAGGCCGTCCGCGCCAACGAGGTCCGCACGCTCGGCAACCCCGAGTTCGACGTGACCAAGCTCGAGGACCGCGACGTGCTCGAGTTCACCGCCGAGGTGGACGTGCGCCCGGAGATCGAGCTGCCCGACCTGGACGGCTTCGCGATCACCGTCGACGACGTCGAGCTGACCGACGCGGAGGTCGACGAGCAGCTCGACGAGCTGCGCGCCCGCTTCGGCACGCTGACCGGCGTCGAGCGCCCGGCCGAGAACGGCGACTTCGTCTCGATCGACCTGTCCGCCACCGTCGACGGCGAGGCCGTCGAGGAGGCCAGCACCAGCGGGCTGTCCTACGAGATCGGCTCCGGCCAGCTCGTCGACGGCATCGACGAGGCGATCGTCGGCGCGAACGCCGGCGAGACCAAGACGTTCACCACCCAGCTCGTCGCCGGGGAGCACGCCGGCAAGGACGCCGAGGTGACCGTGACCGTCCAGTCGGTCAAGACCCGCGAGCTGCCCGAGGCCGACGACGAGTTCGCCCAGATGGCCAGCGAGTTCGACACGATCGAAGAGCTCAAGAACGACCTGCGCGAGCGGCTCGGCCGCGTCAAGAAGATGCAGCAGGGCGTCCAGGCCCGCGACAAGGTGCTCGACGAGCTCCTGGAGCGCACCGAGGTGCCGATCCCGGAGAAGGTCCTCGACGCCGAGATCGAGAACCGCAAGCACGACGCGATCCACCCGTTCGACCACGACGAGGCCCAGTTCGCGAAGGCCCTCGAGGCCGAAGGCCGCACGCTGGAAGAGTTCGACGCGGAGACCCGCACCGAGTCGGAGAAGGCCGTCCGCACGCAGCTGCTGCTGGACACCATCGCCGACAAGGAAGAGGTCTCGGTCAACGACGGCGAGCTCACCGAGCGGATCATCTACCAGGCCCAGCGCTTCGGGATCAGCCCGGACGAGTACGTCCAGCGCGCCCAGCAGTCCGGCCAGCTGACCGCGATCTACGCCGACGTGCGCCGCGGCAAGGCCCTCGCCTCGGTGGTCCGCAAGGCGGCCGTCACCGACGGCTCCGGCGCCGAGGTCGACCTCTCGGAGCTGTTCGGCAGCGACGAGCCGGCAGCCGAGGAGACGCAGGTCACCGACGAAACGGCGAAGACTCCGGCGGAGTGAAGCTGTGAGCGAACTTGGGCGGTGTCAGGCATTCTGCACCGCCCAAGTTCGTTAGGGTCGGATACAAGATCTCAAGCATCTGAAACGACAGCGGTGGCCGTCAGCACCGGGCCACCGCCGGCGAAAAGGCAGGCAGACGTGACGCAGCACACGCCCGAGGCGCGGACCGGCACCGCAGGGCTCAACCTCACCGACTCGGTGTTCGAGCGGTTGCTCCAGGAGCGCATCGTCGTCCTCGGTTCCGAGGTCAACGACGAGGTCGCCAACCGGATCACCGCGCAGCTGTTGCTGCTCGACGCCGACGACGCCGAGTCCGACATCCGCTTCTACATCAACTCGCCGGGTGGCTCGGTCACCGCCGGGTTCGCCATCTACGACACCATGCAGCTGATCCGCCCGGACGTCGCGACCTACGCGATGGGCATGGCGGCCTCGATGGGGCAGTTCCTGCTCTCCTCGGGCACCCCGGGCAAGCGCTACGCGCTCCCGCACGCCCGCATCCTGATGCACCAGCCCTCGGCCGGGGTCGGCGGCACGGCGTCGGACATCGCGATCCAGGCGGACCTGTTCAACAAGTGGAAGCAGGAGCTGGCCCGGATCACCGCGGACCAGACCGGGCAGACGGTCGAGCAGATCATCAAGGACGGCGACCGCGACCGCTGGTTCACCGCCCAGGAGGCGAAGGACTACGGCTTCGTGGACCACGTCCTCACCGCCGACATCGCCCGTCCGGGCTCCCGCTGAGCCCGAAGCACCAAGGAGACTTTCGATGAGCAATTTCAGGCTCCCGGGTGACTTCCAGGGCCCGAGCATCCCCCAGTCGCGGTACATCCTGCCGTCGTACGTGGAGCGGACCAGCTACGGCGTCAAGGAGTCGAACCCGTACAACAAGCTGTACGAAGAGCGGGTCATCTTCCTCGGCGTGCAGGTGGACGACGCGTCGGCCAACGACGTGATGGCCCAGCTGCTGCACCTCGAGCACGAGGACCCGGACCGCGACATCCTGGTCTACATCAACTCGCCGGGTGGCTCGTTCACCTCGCTGATGGCGATCTACGACACCATGCAGTTCGTCCGCCCGGACATCCAGACGTACTGCCTCGGCCAGGCCGCCTCGGCCGCCGCCGTGCTGCTGTCGGCCGGCACGCCCGGCAAGCGCTACGCGCTGCCGAACTCCCGCGTGCTGATCCACCAGCCGGCCACCGAGGGCACCTACGGCCAGGTCTCCGACCTGGAGATCCAGGCCAACGAGATCCAGCGGGTGCGGCGCCAGATGGAGGTCATCCTGGCCAAGCACACGAACAAGGACCCGGACCAGATCCGGACCGACATCGAGCGCGACAAGATCCTCACGGCCGAAGAGGCCAAGGCGTACGGCATCATCGACGAGGTGCTGCCGTACCGTAAGGCGTCGGCTCTGTAGATCCGCCAGGCCGGTGTGTGCCGAGAAGACGACACACACCGGCATCCTGGTTTAGGGTCGTCCTCTGACGTGCTCCCGGAGCTCGTGGGTGTTCCCGCTCGCGGCATCGGACGGGTACCGTCAGTGGCAATGCGTGAGGCTCGCACCCGGTCACGCGCCGGGGGGTCGCACCGTCGCAACACACGTCAGGCGCGGAAACCCGCGCCGGAGGGGACGAGGTCAACGGCCATGGCACGGATCGGTGACGGCGGAGACCTGCTGAAGTGTTCTTTCTGCGGGAAGAGCCAGAAGCAGGTGAAGAAGCTCATTGCCGGCCCCGGGGTCTACATCTGCGATGAGTGCATCGACCTCTGCAATGAGATCATCGAGGAGGAGCTGGCCGAGGCCGGCGACGTCAAGCTCGACGAGCTGCCCAAGCCCGCCGACATCCACGAGTTCCTCGAGCAGTACATCATCGGCCAGGAAGACGCCAAGCGGACGCTCGCGGTGGCGGTCTACAACCACTACAAGCGCATCCAGGCGGATGACAAGGCCGGGCCGAAGGACTCCAAGGAGGAGTCGGTCGAGCTCGCCAAGTCGAACATCCTGATGCTCGGTCCCACCGGGTGTGGCAAGACCTACCTGGCGCAGACGCTCGCGAAGCTGCTGAACGTGCCGTTCGCCATCGCGGACGCCACGGCGCTGACCGAAGCGGGCTACGTCGGCGAAGACGTCGAAAACATCCTGCTCAAGCTCATCCAGGCGGCGGACTACGACGTCAAGCGGGCCGAGACCGGGATCATCTACATCGACGAGGTCGACAAGATCGCCCGCAAGAGCGAGAACCCCTCGATCACCCGGGACGTCTCCGGCGAGGGCGTCCAGCAGGCGCTGCTGAAGATCCTCGAGGGCACCACCGCCTCGGTCCCGCCGCAGGGCGGCCGCAAGCACCCGCACCAGGAGTTCATCCAGATCGACACGACGAACGTGCTGTTCATCGTGGCCGGCGCGTTCGCCGGGCTGGAGAAGATCATCAACGAGCGGGTCGGCAAGCGAGGCCTCGGCTTCGGCGCGGAGATCCGCACGAAGTCCGAGATCGAGGAGAGCGACGTCTTCTCCGACACGATGCCGGAGGACCTGATCAAGTTCGGGCTGATCCCGGAGTTCATCGGCCGCCTCCCGGTCGTGGCGACGGTGAACCACCTGGACAAGGACTCGCTGGTCAACATCCTCACCCAGCCACGCAACGCCCTGGTGAAGCAGTACAAGAAGCTCTTCGAGATGGACAACGTCGAGCTCGAGTTCACCAAGACCGCGCTCGAGGCCATCGCCGACCAGGCGGTCCTGCGCGGGACCGGTGCCCGCGGGCTGCGTGCGATCATGGAAGAAGTGCTCCAGCCGGTGATGTACGACATCCCGAGCCGCGACGACGTGGCGAAGGTCGTCATCACCGAGCAGACCGTCCGGGAGAACGTGAACCCGACGATCGTCGCCCGGCAGCCGACGCGGCGCGCGCGCAGCGAGCGCGGCGAGAAGTCGGCCTGACAGGCCGGGCGTCTCCGGGCCGCCCGGCCCGGAGACCCGACAGGAAAGCTGAATGACTGCTGACTCCTTCCCGGGTTCCGGGGCCGCAACCGGCGGCGGCGTGCAAGCGCCGGCGCCGCCGGCCCCGGAACCCGCCGGGACCACCCCGGCCGGGCCGGTGCTGGGGTTCCGTGAGCTGAGCGAGCGCGTGATCGCGTCCGTCGCCGACCGGTACCCGTGGCTGCACCGCGTGCTGATGGGCATGCTGGCCGTGTTCACCGGCACGTGCGTCGTCGCCGTCGTGTCCCGGCTGTCGCCGTTGCCGCTGATCCCGGTGCCGTTGTTCGTCGTCGCGGCCTACGGGCTGCGGCAGGCCCGCGGCGTGACGGAGCGGCGTCAGCTGTTCAACTGGGTGCTGCTGTTCGCCCTGGCGACGCTGGTCGGCTTCTGGCTGATCTCGGTCGTCGGCCGTTGGGTGGAGTGAAGTCCCGACATCCGGAGGGTTTGAGGCCCTCGGCGGTGGGGTAAGCCACTCGGGTGGTAGATGCCCTCAGACCGTTCCGGCATCCGGCACTCTTCTATCGCGGTGACACCGAGTACCTGGATGGTGTCATTCCCTTCCTGCTCGAAGGTCTCGACCGAGGTGAGCCCGCGGCCGTCGCCGTTCCCGGCGGGAACCTGCTGCTGATCGAGAAGGCCCTGGAAGACCGGGCCGGCGAAGTGCGTTTCATCGACATGCACCGCGCGGGCCGCAACCCGGGCGCGATCCTGCCGTCGGTGCTGCACGCCTTCGCGGAGGAGCACGACGGCCCGGTGCGCATCGTGGGCGAGCCGATCTGGGCCGGTCGCACGGACACCGAGTACCCGGCCTGCGTGGTGCACGAAGCCCTGATCAACAACGCCTTCGCGGGCCGTGACCTGGCGGTGCTCTGTCCGTACGACGTCGGGGCGCTGCCCCCGCCGGTCCTGGCCGACGCCGAGCGCACCCACCCGGAGCTGTGGGGCCTGGCCGGCCCGTTCATCAGCCCGCGCTTCGACCCCGACGGCGTCCGCGCGGACTTCACCCGGCCGCTCGAACCGCCGGCGGGTGCGGTCGAGCGTGGGTTCGACCTCGGGCACCTGGCGTCGCTGCGCGGCTTCGCGGAGATCTGGGCCGCCCGCCACGGCCTTCGCAGGCCCCGCCGCGACGACTTCGCCCTGGCGATCGCCGAGCTGACGACGAACAGCGTCCTCTACGGCGGCGGCACCGGAGTGCTGCGGTTGTGGGCGGACGCGACCCAGGTGGTCGGCGAGGTGAGCGACACCGGCACGATCGCCGAACCCCTGACCGGCCGCATCCCACCCCCGGCGGCGACCCTGGGCGGCCGGGGCCTCCTGCTGGTCAACCGCCTGGCCGACCTGGTCCGCACGTACTGGGTCCCGGGCCGCACGACCACCCGCATCCACTTCACCCGCTGAACGGACAGCCGTGTCGTCCGGCTGAGTACGCGTGTCGTCCGTCGGGGTACGCGTGTCGTCCGGCCGGGTACGGCGTCAGGCGGCGCGGGGGACGTGCCTGCCGAGGAAGCTGATCAAGCTGGGTACCACCGTGCGGTTGAACGGGTCGCCGTGCTTGCCGTGGGCGGTGTGGGCGACCGCCGGGTGGGCGGCCTCGATGTAGCGGCGGACGCCGGTGATGAACGAGTCCTCCGTGCCGCACCAGATGCCGTTGGCCACGCCCTTGGTCTCGTCGATGTGGCGCAGCGGGTCCAGCGCCGTCCAGTCCTGGATGCCGGTGAAGATGTGGCGCTTGGCCATCTCCGGCCACGACGTGATCAGCGCCGGGGCCAGCGTCGCGACGGCGGCGGGCGGCTGGCGCCGCTCGACCCGGCGGCGGGTGTACACCAGCGCGCCGAACCCGCCCATCGACATGCCCGTGCAGGCGAACGGCTGGCCGGTCGGGCCGGCGAAGCCGCGGGCACGCAGCCACTGCGGAACCTCCTCCAGCAGCATGGCCATCGGGTCGTCGCCCGGGTGCACCTGGTGCCAGTAGTTGTCGCCGCCGTCGACGGCCACGAAGCCGAACGCCGGGACCGCCTTGCGGGCGACGTCGCTGGCGAGCTGCTTGAGCGTGCCGGTGGGCACGGCGCTGCGAGCGTTGCCGTGCAGGCCGTGCAGCGCCAGCGACATCGGCAGACCCTTCGGCGGGGTCTTCGACGGCAGGATGAACACCAGGTCGACCATCCGGCCGCGTGCGGCGGAGTAGACGCGCTCGACCCGCGTGCTGCCCAGCTGGGTCGTCGGGTTCGACGACGTCACGCCGAGCGTCCGCTGCAGGGCCTGGCTGAACGGCAGCTTGCCGGTCGCGGTGCCGACGGCCAGCCCGGTCACGGCCAGCCCGGACGCGCCCGCGATCAGTACCGACCGGCGGCCCATCCACCGCCGGGCGCCCTGGACCGCCTCGACGACCGCTCCGGCCGGCTCCGCGTCCCCGTTGTGCTCGTTCACCCTGTCTCCGTCCCCCTGGCCCCTCGATAAGGACGCCGCGCACCCGCTCCGCGTTCCCTCGCGCCCCGTTCACCGGGTTATTCGTTATCACCCTGCCCGGCGTTTCCGGTCTTCGCCCGCCAAGCCGCCTTCGCGGCTTCGGCCGAGCGCCCGGCCCGGTCCACAGTGTCCCCGAGACCCACCGCCATGGTGATCCCGAGGGGGATCAAAATGTGGTTTATGCCCTGTTCACCGGGGCCGAAGTGACCCGACGCCTCCAGTGTGACGAATCCGTGCAGCGCGCTCCAGAGCTGGGCGGCGGCCTGGTACTCGTCGACGGGCCGGAACCGGCCGGCCGCGATCGCCCGCGCGGTCGCCCGGACGATGTGGGTGAACGCCTCCAGCCCCTCCTGAGCGGCTTCGCGGCCTTCCTCGGTGGTGAGGTCGGACAGCGTCGCCCGCTTGCCGCCGGGCGCGGACTGGCCGAACGTCACCGCGAACAGCTGCGGCTGCTCGGCGACCGCCTGCCGGTAGGTGCGGGCCATGCTGAAGATGTCCGCCACCGGGTCGTCGGTCTCCTCGACCTGGGCCAGCCATTCCGACAGCCGCAGGAACCCGGCCCGCGCGACCTCGTCGACCAGCGCCGACATCCCGCCGAAGTGGGTGTAGACGGCCATCGTCGAGACGCCGACCTCGGCCGCCAGCTTGCGGGCCTGCAGTGCTTCGGGGCCGTTCTCGTCGAGCAGGCGGATGGCGGCCTCGACGAGGCGGACCTTGACGTCGGTCGCGCGCGGTTTGGGGCTCATGCTTGCCAGTATCCCATAACCCTGTTATACCTGAAATCATAACCAAGTTATGGAGGGGTCGTATGGGCAACAAGTTCCTCGAGGGCAACTTCGCCCCCGTCAGCCGGGAGCACACGATCACCGACCTCGCCGTCACCGGCCGGATACCGGAGTTCCTCGACGGCCGGTACCTGCGCAACGGCCCCAACCCGCTGTCCGAAGTGGACCCGGCGGCCTACCACTGGTTCATGGGCGACGGCATGGTCCACGGCGTGCGCCTGCGCGACGGGAAGGCCGAGTGGTACCGCAACCGGTGGGTCCGCAACCCCGCCGTCGCGGCGACGCTGAACGGCGAGGACGCGAGCCGGTTCTGCGGGCTGGACGCGCTCAGCGCGAACACCAACGTCATCGGCCACGCGGGCAAGACCCTCGCCCTGGTCGAGGCGGGCGCGCCGATCTACGAGCTGACCGACGAGCTCGACACCGTCGCCCGCTGCGACTTCGACGGCACGCTCCCGGGCGGCTACACCGCCCACCCCAAGCGCGACCCGCGCACCGGTGAGCTGCACGCCGTCTCGTACTTCTTCGGCATGGGGAACAAGGTCCAGTACTCGGTGATCGACCCGGCCGGGCGCGCCCGCCGCACGGTCGACGTCGAGGTCACCGGCTCGCCGATGATGCACGACTTCTCGCTGACCGAGCACCACGTCGTCTTCTACGACCTGCCGGTGACGTTCGACGCCGAGATGGCGGTGGCCGCCAGCGTGCCGGCGGTGCTGCGCACGCCGGCGAAGCTGGTGGTGTCGGCCATGGTCGGCAAGGTCCGCGTGCCGGACCCGGTGACCGCGATGATGGCGGGCAAGATCGGCGCGAACGGCGGCCTGCCGTACCGCTGGAACCCGAAGTACCCGGCACGGATCGGGATCATGCCGCGGGAGGGCGGCAGCCGGGACGTCCGCTGGTTCGACGTCGAGCCGTGCTACGTCTTCCACCCGCTCAACGCCTACGACGACGGCGACAGCGTCGTGCTGGACGTCGTCCGCCACCCGAAGATGTTCGCCACGCAGCTGCACGGCCCGGACGAGGGCGGCCCGACCCTGGACCGCTGGACGGTCGACCTGGCGGCGGGCAAGGTCCTAGAGGAGCGCCTCGACGACCGGGGCCAGGAGTTCCCGCGCGTCGACGAGCGCCTGGTCGGCCGCCGCCACCGCTACGGCTACGCGATGTCGGCCGACGGCGGCGCCGACCCCGGCGGCTCCCTGTTCAAGCACGACTTCCACACGGGCGCCCGCGACGAGCGCGCGTTCGGAGCGGGCCGCCAGCCGGGCGAGTTCGTGTTCGTCCCCCGCCACGACGACGCACCGGAGGACGACGGCGTCCTGCTGGGCTTCGTCTTCGACCCGGCCACTCAGCGCAGCGACCTGACGATCCTGGACGCCGAGACACTGGAGACAGTGGCGGCGATCCACCTGCCGGACCGCGTCCCCAACGGCTTCCACGGCAACTGGGTGCCCTCGGCCTGAACCGTGTCGACCCTTCAATCACGCGTGTCGACCTCCTGATCACGCGTGTCGACCTTCCGCGCACGACGCTCGGCCCACCGAGCCGCGGAACCCCGTGATCGAAGAGCCGACACACGTGATTGAAGGGTCGACACGCGTGATTGGAGAGACGACACGGCGAGGCTCAGGTCAGGATGCGGTGGTCGCCCGTGTAGAGGTTCATCGAGTCTCCGCGGAGGAAGCCGACCAGGGTCATGCCGTTCTCCTCGGCCAGCTCCACCGCCAGTGACGACGGGGCCGACACCGCGGCCAGCAGGCCGATGCCCGCCATCGCCGCCTTCTGGACCAGCTCGAACGATGCCCGGCCGGACACCAGGAGGCCGTGGTCCGGCGCCGGGATCCGGCCCTCGAGGACCGCCCAGCCCAGCACCTTGTCGACCGCGTTGTGCCGGCCGACGTCTTCGCGGACGACGGCCAGCGAGCCGTCCGGGGTGAACAGCGCCGCCGCGTGGAGGCCGCCCGTGCTGGCGAACACCTTCTGGCGGGCGCGCAGCGAGTCGGGTAGGCCAGCGAGCACCGAGCTCTTCACCGTGAACGCCGCCGACGCGGGGGAGAAGCGCGTGCGGAGCTTGACCGCGTCCAGCGCCGCCTTGCCGCAGACCCCGCAGGACGACGTCGTGTAGAAGTTGCGCTCGACCCCGGTGTCCGGCGGCGGGACGCCGTCGGCCAGCGCGACGTCCAGCACGTTGTAAGTATTGCGGCCCTGGTCGTCGACGCCGTCGCAGTAGCGGGCGACGGCCACGTCCGAACGCCCGCCGATCACGCCCTCGGACAGCAGGAAGCCGTGGGCCAGCTCGACGTCGTGCCCGGGGGTGCGCATGGTGACGGCCAGCGCCCGGCCGCCGACCCGCAGCTCCAGGGGCTCTTCGGCGGCCAGCGCGTCGGGGCGGCGCCGGTCCCCGGTCGCGGAAATCCGCCGCACCGGCCTGCGCACGGTCACCCTGCCCATCAGCACACCCTTCGCTGCCCGAAAGTTCGACACTCGTATGGTGCAACACCGGTGATTTAGTAATACATTCCCACCATCATCCCCAGAATACGGAGGGAACCGATGGCTCTCGGCTTCCTGGACCGATCCCGGATCGTGGCACCGCCGAGCTGGACGCGCTGGCTGGTGCCGCCGGCGGCCCTGTCGGTACACCTGTCGATCGGGCAGGCCTACGCGTGGAGCGTCTTCAAGACCCCGCTCGAGAAGACGATGCACCTCAACGGCACGCAGAGCTCGCTGCCGTTCCAGCTCGGCATCGTCATGCTCGGCCTGTCCGCCGCGTTCGGCGGCACGCTCGTCGAAAAGAACGGCCCGCGCTGGGCGATGTTCGTGTCGATGTGCTGCTTCGCCAGCGGCTTCCTCATCTCCGCGCTCGGCGTGGCGACCGGGCAGTTCTGGCTGGTGGTCGCCGGCTACGGCGGCGTCGGCGGCATCGGGCTCGGCATCGGCTACATCTCGCCGGTGTCGACGCTGATCAAGTGGTTCCCGGACCGGCCGGGCATGGCCACCGGCATCGCGATCATGGGCTTCGGCGGTGGCGCGCTGATCGCCTCGCCGTGGTCGTCGTCGATGCTCGGCACCGCGCCGACCACGAGCACCATCGCGACGGCGTTCCTGGTCCACGGCGTCGTCTACGCGGTCTTCATGTCGATGGGCTGGCTGCTCGTGCGGGTGCCCGCCGACGACTGGAAGCCCGCGGGCTGGGAGCCGAAGACCGACCACGGCAAGGCGATGATCAGCACGGCGAACGTCTCGGCCGCCAACGCGATCAAGACGCCGCAGTTCTGGTGCCTCTGGGTCGTCCTGTGCTTCAACGTCACCGCGGGCATCGGGATCCTGGAGAAGGCGTCCCCGATGATCGTGGACTTCTTCAAGAGCACCTCCACCCCGGTCGGCACGGCCGCGGCGGCCGGGTTCGTCGCGCTGCTGTCGCTGTGCAACATGCTCGGCCGGTTCGTCTGGTCGTCCACTTCGGACCTGGTCGGGCGCAAGAACATCTACCGCACGTACCTCGGTGTCGGCGCACTGCTGTACCTGGTGATCGCGCTGACGCAGAACTCGTCGAAGCTCGTGTTCATCCTGTGCGCGATGGTGATCCTGTCGTTCTACGGCGGCGGGTTCGCGACGGTCCCGGCGTACCTGAAGGACCTCTTCGGCACCTACCAGGTGGGCGCGATCCACGGCCGGCTGCTCACCGCGTGGTCGGTGGCGGGCGTGCTCGGCCCGCTGATCGTCAACCGCATCGCCGACAGCGAGAAGGCGGCGGGCAAGTCCGGCCCGGACCTCTACACGACGTCGTTCTACATCATGATCGGCCTGCTCGTGGTCGGTTTCGTGGCCAACGAGCTGGTCCGCCCGGTCAAGGAAAAGTTCCACGAGCCGGTCCCCGCGGCCGCGAGGAGTGAGGCGTGATGAGCGAACCGTCGGCGAACCCCAACCGGATGCCGCTGATCGTGCTGGCCTGGGCGTGGGTGGTGATCCCCTTCGGCTACGGCGTCTACCAGCTGTTCCTTAAGCTGGTCCAGCTGTTCGGATGAGCAGGGGAGTTCTCGTCACCGGCGCGTCCCGCGGAATCGGGCGCGCGGTGGCCACGGCGTTCGCGGCGCGCGGTGACCGGGTGGCCGTCCACTACGGACACCGCGCCGCGGATGCCGAGGAGACACTGAAAGCGCTCCCCGGCGAAGGGCACGTGCTGATCGGCGGTGACCTGGCCGATCCCGAGGCGGTCCGCAAGATCGCCGACGCGGCCGAAGCCGGGCTCGGCGGCGTCGACGTCCTGGTCAACAACGCCGCCGTCGCGACGTCGGCCGAGACCGCGCACCCGGTCGCCGGTGTGTCCTATGCGGACTGGCAGCGGATCTGGCGGCGCACCCTCGACGTCAACCTCGCCGGGGCCGCGAACCTCAGCTACTGCGTCGCCCGGCACCTCATCGGGCGCGGGGCGCCGGGCCGGATCGTCAACATCGGGTCGCGCGGGGCGTTCAAGGGCGAACCCGACCACCCCGCGTACGGGGCGAGCAAGGCCGCGCTGCACGCGCTCGGCCAGTCGCTCGCCGTCTCCCTCGCGCCCCACGGCATCTCCGTGACGTCGGTGGCGCCCGGTTTCACCGCCACCGAGCGGGTCGCCGACCGGATCGACGACACGCTGCGCGCGCAAAGCCCGTTCGGGCGGGTCGGCACGCCCGAGGAGGTCGCCGCGGCCGTCGTCTACCTGGCCTCGGCCGAAGCGACCTGGGCGTCCGGCACGATCCTCGACCTCAACGGAGCCTCACACCTGCGGATGTGACCTGGCTCTCACCCGTGCAGCGGTGTCCGAGGCCCGGGCGTCCAGGGGGCGTGCATGTACTGGGGAAGATCGCCGTCGCCGGGCTGGCCCTCGTCGTGTTCGGCGGCACGGCGTACGGCTACGTGAACCTCCGCGCCCTCGACGAGGTGTCGCGCGACAGCGTCATCGACGCGGACGGCGAGACGAAGCCGGGTGAGCAGCCCGCCGACGGCTCGCTCGACATCCTGCTGGTCGGCCGGGACTCCCGCAGCGACAACCAGGGCAATCCGCTGGCCCCGGAAGTGCTGCGCGAGCTGCGGGCCGGCGCCAACGGCGACGACCTCACCGACACCCTGATCGTGCTGCGGATCCCGAACGGCACGAAAGAGGTGAAAGCGTTCTCCATCCCGCGGGACAGCTACGTCTCGATGCCGGGCGGGAAGGGCAAGATCAACGCCGCGTTCGGGCGGGCGAAGGCCGCCGAAGTGGGGCGGCTGCGCAAGGCGGGGGAGACCGACAAGAAGAAGATCGACCAGGCCGCGCTCACCGCCGCCCGGCGGGCGACCCGCCAGGCGGTCGAGGGCCTCACCGGGGTGAAGATCGACCACTTCGCCGAGGTCAACCTGCTGAGCTTCTACGAGATCAGCAAGGCCATCGGCGGCGTCGACGTCTGCCTCAAGGAAGCCACCAAGGACAAGAACTCGGGCGCGGACTTCCCGGCCGGCCCGCAGCGTGTCGCCGGCGCGGACGCGCTCGCCTTCGTCCGGCAGCGCGACGGCCTCCCGGGCACCGACTTGGCCCGCGTCCGGCGTCAGCAGGTCTTCCTCGCCGGGCTGGCCCGGCAGGTGCTCTCGGCGGGCACGCTGGCCGATCCGGGCAAGCTGTCCGGCCTGATCGAGGCCGTGAAGCGCTCGGTGGTGCTGGACGACGCGTGGAACCTGCTCGACTTCGTCGGGCAGATGCGCGGGGTCAGCGGCGGCGGGATCCAGTTCGCGACGATCCCGGTCGTCAACGTCGACTACCGGTACGACTCCGCCAACCCGCGGGCGACGGCGGTCCAGGTCGACCCGGCCGCGGTGAAGGCCTTCGCGGCGAGCCTGATCGGAAGCGCCGCGCCCACCGCCCCGGGGACGTCGGCGCCGGCCGTGGCGGTCACCGTCGACGTCTCCAACGCGAGCTCGAAGGAAGGCCTCGCGGCCCGCGTGGCGGGCGTGCTGCGCGAGAAGGGGTTCACGGCGAGCCCGGCGGGCAACGCCGCCTCCCGGCGGACGTCGCTGGTCCGGTTCGGTCCCGACCTGGCCGGGCGTGGCGCCGAGGTGGCGAAGGCGCTGGGCGGGCTGACGACGCAGCAGGCGGCGTCGGTGCCGGCCGGCCACATCGAGGTGGTCCTCGGGTCGGTCTACTCCGGTCCCGGCGCGGCCGCGGGCGGCGGCGCGCCCGGGGGCGCCTCGGACGAGCCCATCACGTCGAACGGCGTCGTCTGCGTGGATTGAGCCACCGGTGAATTGATCGACGGCGAAGTGTCGTATTTTCCGTCGAATCCCTGAAATACGCGAAGAATTCCCGAGATCACGGTTCGACTGGACCACGGTGGACCACCCGGGTCAGTGGTCTTGACGCTGCCGCGCTGGTGAGGCAGGGTGCGGTGACCGTCGGCGGACAGGACCTCGTGACGGCGGAAAGCTCACCCGATCGGTGGGTGATCTTGGAAAACCGATGTCAGGGAATACGGAAAGTCCGGAATTTATGCGCAGCAGCGTCGCCCGGGGCGGGTGGATCTTGCCCGTCCTCGCTTCAGCCGTTCTTTGTGCCGGGTGCCAGTCGGCGTCCGCTTCGGTGCACTACCCGGGCGCGATCGACGCCTGCCGGCTGCCCGGCCCGAACGCGGAGCAGCAGCTCGCGCCGGGAACCGTCGAGATCCCGGTCGACTCGGTGAAGGCCGCCGAGTCCAAGGTCATCCCCGAAGACCACGCCAGCGAGGACAACGAGGTCACCACCTGCCGCAAGCTGTACGCGCGCGACCTCGGCGGCGGCAAGCCGAACCTGCAGGACTACCGGGTGATCACGATCGCCGTCGTGCGGTTCACGCAGTCCGACGCGGACGAGGCTTCCGCCAAGGCCAGCCAGCTGATGACCGACGCGCTCGGCGACCACTCGGGCGTCCGGCTCGTCACCGGGGTCGGTGACGAGGCCGGCTTCTCCGAGCAGTGGGCCGCCGTGCGGACCGGGAACGTCGTGCTGGGCCTGGCCATCGCCGACGGCGGGACCGAGGCCGCGCTGATCCCGCCCGCGACGCTGGACAGCGTGCAGGCCGTGGTCACGGACATGACCGGCACCCTGCAGAAGGACTTCCAGGGCTGATCAGGGCCGGGGTTCGAGCCGCACCACGATCGCCTTCGACACCGGCGTGTTCGACTTGTCCGCCACCGAGTCCAGCGGCACCAGCGCGTTCGCCTCCGGGAAGTACGCCGCCGCGCAGCCGCGCGCGGTCGGGTACGCGACGACCCGGAACGCCGGCGCCCGGCGGTCACCGTCCCGCCACTCGGAGACCAGGTCGACCTCGGCGCCGTCGGCCAGGCCGAGCGCCGCGAGGTCGTCCGGGTTGACCAGCACCACGCGGCGGGCGTTCTCGATCCCGCGGTAGCGGTCCGAGAGCCCGTAGATCGTGGTGTTGTACTGGTCGTGGCTGCGCATGGTCTGCAGCAGCAGGCGGCCCTCCGGCGCCTGCGGGTACTCCAGCTCCGAGACGGTGAAGTTGCCCTTGCCGTTGGCGGTCCCGGTGAACTCGCGGGAGTCGCGCGGGGCGTGCGGCAGCACGAAGCCGTCCGGCTCGCGGACGCGGCGGTTGTAGTCCTGGCAGCCCGGCACCACCCGCGAGATCCGGTCGCGGATCAGGTCGTAGTCGGTCTCGAACGTCCGCCACGGCACCGCGTGCCCCGCGCCGAACAGCGTCTCGGCCAGCCGGCAGACGATGGCGACCTCCGAGAGCAGGTGCTCGCTCGCCGGCTTGAGCCGCCCGCGCGAGGTGTGCACCTGCGACATCGAGTCCTCGACCGTGACGAACTGCTCGCCGCTCGCCTGGACGTCCCGCTCGGTGCGGCCGAGCGTCGGCAGGATCAGCGCGGTGCGGCCGTGGACGACGTGGGAGCGGTTCAGCTTCGTCGAGACGTGCACGGTCAGCGCGCACGACCGCAGCGCCTTCTCGGTCAGTTCCGAGTCCGGCGTCGCGGAGGCGAAGTTGCCGCCGACGGCGAAGAACACCTTGCCGCGGCCGTCGCGCATCGCCCGGATCGCGTCGACGGTGTCGAAGCCGTGCTCGCGCGGGACCTCGATGCCGAACTCGCCGGCCAGGGCGTCCATGAAGGACTGCGGCATCTTCTCCCAGATGCCCATCGTCCGGTCGCCCTGGACGTTCGAGTGCCCGCGCACCGGGCACAGGCCGGCGCCGGGCTTGCCGATCATGCCGCGCATCAGGGCGAGGTTCGCGATCTCGGAGATCGTCGGCACCGCGTGTTTGTGCTGCGTCAGGCCCATCGCCCAGCAGTAGATGGTGCGCTCGGAAGAGGCGATCATCCGGGCGACGCGCTCGATCTGCGCGCGGGGGAGGCCGGTCGCGCGCTCGATCTCCGGCCAGTCGATCTCCCGCAGGTGCTTCGCGTAGTCGTCGAAGCCCTCGGTGACCCGGTCGACGAACTCGCGGTCGACGATCGCGCCGGGCGCTTCGGCGTCCCAGGCCAGCAGCAGGTGCCCGACGGCCTGGAACAGCGCCAGGTCGCCGCCGAGGCGGACCTGGGCGAACTCGTCGGCCAGCGGGGTGCCCTTGCCGACGACGCCGCGGACGTTCTGCGGGTTCTTGAACCGCATCAGCCCGGCTTCGGGCAGCGGGTTCACCGCGATGATCTTCGCGCCGTTGCCCTTGGCCTCTTCGAGGGCCGAGAGCATCCGCGGGTGGTTGGTGCCCGGGTTCTGCCCGACGACGACGATCAGGTCGGCCTTGTGGATGTCGGCCAGGCTCACCGAGCCCTTGCCGACGCCGGTGGTGGCCGACAGCGCCGCGCCCGAGGACTCGTGGCACATGTTGGAGCAGTCGGGGAGGTTGTTGGTGCCGAAGGAACGCACCAGCAGCTGGTAGAGGAACGCGGCCTCGTTGCTGGTGCGGCCGGAGGTGTAGAAGATCGCCTCGTTCGGGTCGGTCAGCGCCTTGAGCTCGCCCGCGACCAGTTCGAACGCGGCCTCCCAGGAGATCGGCTCGTAGTGCGTGGCGCCGGCGCGCAGCACGAACGGCTCGGTGATCCGGCCCTGCTGGCCCAGCCAGTAGTCGGTCTTGGTCTCCAGCTCGCCGATCGGGTGCCGGGCGAAGAACTCGCGGTCCACCCGCCGTTTCGTGGCTTCCTCCGCGACGGCCTTGGCGCCGTTCTCGCAGAATTCGGCCAGCTTGCGCTTCTCGCCGTCGACCTCGCGCGGTTCCGGCCACGCGCAGCCCGGGCAGTCGAAGCCTTCCCGCTGGTTCAGCAGCCGCAGCGCCTTGATCGTCCGGCCGGTGCCCATCTGCTCGACGCTGCGCGCGAGCGACACGGCGACACCGGGTATCCCGGCCGCCCAGCCCTTCGGCTTGCCCACCTCGAGGCGGGTTTCGTCCACGTCCTGCGCCGGCGCTTCACGGGTCATGCACCCATCGTGCGCCTCGATGATCGCGCGCGCTAACAGGGGTCAGCGTTCGGCCGCACGCAACCCGCGGTCGGCGACGGTGACCACCAGCAGCAGCGCGCTGATGACGACCAGCGCGACGGCCAGCCGGTGCAACCCGGCCGAGTCCGCGTGCGGGCCATAGCAGAGCGCGATGAGCGTCGAGGCCACGATCGCGCCGAGGTACTGGGCCGTGCGGAACAACCCGCTCGCGGTACCCATCTGCTCGGCGGGTGCCTCGCGGTAGAGCGTCGTCTGGTTCGCGACGCTGGTCAGGCCCTGGGCGAGGCCGAACAGGGCGGCCAGGGCGAGCAGCGCGCCGACCCAGGTGCCGTCGTGGACGAGCAGCAGCAGCGCCGAGCCGCCGGCCAGGGCCACCGCGACGGTGACCAGCCGCGCCTTGATGCCGGACGCGCGCCCGGAGAACGCCGCGGCGCAGACGGCGGTGCCCGACATCGGCAGCAGCATCAGCCCGGCGGCCTCCTCCGACAGCTGCCGGGCGGTCTCCAGCCACTGGACGTACCCGAACATGATCGCGTAGATGGCCATGAAGCTCAGCGCCTGCCGCAGGTACGTCCGCAGGATCGCGCTGTTGGCCGCGAGCATCCGCAGGTCGAGAAACGGCGTGTCGCGCCGGAGCTCGACCAGCGTGAAGGCGGTCCCGAAGGCGGCGACCACGGCGAGCAGCCAGACCTCGGCGCCCGGGTCCATCAGGAAGAACAGGAGCGCGAGCAGGGTCGCGGAGAACAGCACGATGCCGAGCACGTCGATCCGGGTGGCCGTGCGCTCGCCGCGGTCGTCCTTCGGCACCCACAGCAGCGCCAGGACCAGCGACAACCCGGCCAGCGGGATGTTCACGGCGAAGATCGCCGGCCAGCCGAAGAGCCCGATCAGCACGCCGCCCAGCGTCGGGCCGATCACCATCACCGTCTGCGCGGACATCGACAGCACCGACAGCACCCGGGCGGGGACGCCCTGGCCGCTCGCTTCGGCGTGGTGGCGCAGCACGGCCATCGCGGCCGGGAACCCGGCACACGTGCCCAGGCCGAGGACCACGCGCACGCCGGTCAGCCAGCCGACGGAGAGCGGGATCAGGCCCGCGATCCCGGCGATGATCACCAGGGTCGCGCCGCCGAGCAGGACGCGGCGGGCGCCGTGTCGGTCGACCAGCAGGCCGACCACCGGCTGGCCGACCGCGGTGGCCAGGTAGAGCGCGGAGATCAGCCAGGCGGTCTGGCCGGGGCCGGCGCCGAAGCTCTGGCCGATCGGCACGAGCGCGACGGCGATGAGCGTGGAGTTGATCGGGTTGAGCACCGCGCCGGCCACCAGCGGGGTGACCAGGCGGGCGCCGAACTTGGCGGGGGCGGTGACGGTGCTCGTGAGGAACTCCTTCAGTGTTCGGCGACGCGCTGCAGCAGCGGCAGGGCGCGCGTGACGGCGTCGAGCTCGGCGGGGGACAGCTCGTCCAGCAGGGCCTGGGCCAGCCACTCGTCGCGGTGCTGCTGGATGCCGCGCACGGTGTCGCGCCCGGCGTCGGACAGGCTGATCACCACCCGCCGCCGGTCGGCCGGATCGGGTGCGCGGGTGAGGTAGCCGAGCTCGTCGAGGACGCCGAGGGTGGCGGCCATCGACTGCTGCCGCACGTGCTCGGCGGCGGCGAGCTCGCCCTGCGTGGCCGGCCCTTCGCGGAGGAGCCGGTGGAGCACGGCGGACTGCGACGGTGTCAGGACCCCGGCGTTGTCGACGTGGCGGAGCCGCCGGTGCAGCTGCCCGA
Source organism: Amycolatopsis sp. NPDC003731 (assembly GCF_053586895.1). Classification (NCBI taxonomy): domain Bacteria; kingdom Bacillati; phylum Actinomycetota; class Actinomycetes; order Pseudonocardiales; family Pseudonocardiaceae; genus Amycolatopsis; species Amycolatopsis sp. NPDC003731. The sequence goes on from NZ_JBSFNC010000024.1 coordinate 32,902, forward strand.
CGACCCCGCGGATCCAGCCGGCGCTCTCGGCGACGTGCGGAGGTACTTCGCCCATGTACACAGTTTAACTGTGCAGTCCGGACTGTGCATCTTGGCTCGGCTCAGTCGGGGCAGCCGTCGATGGTCGGGACCGGGTACTTCGGGTCGTAGTAGCCGGGCGCGTCCTGGTGGCCGGACGCGGGAACGGGCGACGGCGGGTTCGCGTAGCCGGGCGCCAGGTAGCCCTCCTTGGCGGCGGCGCAGCCCACCGACGAGTACGCGATGGAGCCGCTGTCGAGCCACAGCCCGTGACTGCCCTGCTCGAACGACGAACCGCTCCGGACGACGTACGTCTCGTCACGGCGTTCGAACGTCACGATCTCGGCGGGGCTCATGAGCTCCTTGGGGTGGGCGTGGTCGAAGGCGTAGGCGACCGTGTACTTCGCCTCGACGACCAGCTCACCGGGCTTGGCACCGGCGCGCGCGGCGAGCGTGCCGAAGGTGCGGGGGCCCGCGTCGAGCAGGTGGTACCCGTCGGCGATCTCGGTGAGGTACGCCGCGAAGCCGCCCTTGTCCTTGTCCGGCTTCTTGGCCAGCTCCGGGAGGATCTGGTCGCGGTCGTCGGGCGCGAACAAGGCCGCATACGCCTTGCCGTCGTGCCCGGTCAGGACCGCCGGGTCGAGGTGCGCGGCGGTGATGGCCTGCTTGACCTTGGCGTACGCGGCACCGACCGCGTCGGCCTTGAAGGCACCGACGGCGGCCGCGGCGGGGGACGTGATGCCGTCCACACCCGTGGGCCAGACGTCGGCGGGGGTGTGCGCGTACGGCCGGGCCAGGTCGACCGGGGCGACGTCCGGCACCGACGTCGGGTCCGGCGGCCCGGCGTCGTGGGCGGGCCGGCGGCCGAGCAGCACGATGGCCGTGGTGGTCACGGCGAGGATGAGCAGGAACGCGGCGAAGACCCACCAGCGGCGGCGTGGGCCGCGCGAGGCGCGTTTCTGCTGCTTGCGAAACTGCTTGCGGTCTTTCTTGGCGCCCAGCCACGCGTCGGTCCGCGCGTGCTTGCGCCAGTCCGGGTCCATCAGGTCCGGGTGCGATTCGAGCAGGTTGTCCTCGTCCACGTGCGTCCCCCCAAGGTCGACGTCTGATCATCGACGCCGGGGGACGGGTGTTACCCGAAATACGCGAATTCGTTGACGCCGACGCCCTGCAGCTGGTGCACGATGATCGCCGCGGCGACCAGCCCGACCACGATGAGCAGGGCGAGCACGCCCGGCCAGCGGCTCTGCCCCGGCTGCTGGTACCCGCCCGTCCGGCGCTCGCGCTTGCGGCGCTTCTTGAGGTCCTTCTTCGCGCCCAGCCAGGCGTCCCGGGCGGCGTACTTCTGCCAGTCCGGGTTCATCAGGTCCGGGTGCGTCTCGAGGCGCCGGTCGTCCGGATCCTGCGGCTGCTGAGGCTCTGCCATCCCGAGTGCCTTCCCCCTGGGTGACCCGCCGTGACGGGTTCGTAGACTTGTCCATTGTGACCGAGAACGCTCCGCAGCAGACCACCGACCTTCCGGGTGCCTGGGACCCGGCCGCCGAGGAAGCACCGATGTACGACCGCTGGGTAGCGGCCGGGTACTTCACGGCCGACGCCTCGTCGGGGAAGCCGCCGTTCTCGATCGTACTGCCGCCGCCGAACGTAACCGGTTCGCTGCACATGGGCCACGCCCTCAACCACACGTTGATGGACGCGATGAGCCGCCGCCGCCGGATGCAGGGCTACGAGGTGCTGTGGCTGCCGGGCATGGACCACGCCGGCATCGCGACGCAGAACGTCGTCGAGCGCCAGCTGGCCGGCGAGGGCCTTTCCCGCCACGACCTGGGCCGCGAGAAGTTCGTCGAGCGCGTCTGGGAGTGGAAGGCCGAGTACGGCGGCAAGATCCTCGGCCAGATGAAGCGCCTCGGCGACGGCGTCGACTGGTCGCGCGAGCGGTTCACCATGGACGAGAACCTGTCGAAGGCCGTCCAGACGGTGTTCAAGAACTTCTACGACGAGGGCCTGATCTACCGGGCCGAGCGGATCATCAACTGGTGCCCGCGCTGCCAGACGGCGCTGTCGGACATCGAGGTCGACCACAACGACGACGACGGCGAACTCGTGTCGATCCGCTACGGCGACGGCGACAGCGCGATCGTGGTCGCGACCACCCGCGCGGAGACGATGCTGGGCGACACCGCGGTCGCCGTCCACCCGGACGACGAGCGGTACGCGCACCTGGTGGGCACCGAGGTCGAGCTGCCGCTGACCGGCCGCCGCATCCCGATCGTGGCCGACAAGCACGTCGACCCGGAGTTCGGGACGGGTGCGGTGAAGGTCACCCCGGCGCACGACCCGAACGACTTCGAGATCGGCCGCCGGCACGACCTGCCGATGCTGACGATCATGAACGAGCGCGCGGAGATCACCGCGGCCGGGCCGTTCGAGGGCCTCGACCGCTTCGAGGCGCGCCCGGCGGTCGTCGCCGCGCTGCGGGAGGCCGGCCGGATCGTCGCGGAGAAGCGGCCGTACGTGCACGCGGTCGGGCACTGCTCCCGCTGTGACACGGTCGTCGAGCCGCGGCTGTCGCTGCAGTGGTGGGTCAAGGTCGAGGAGCTGGCCAAGCTGGCGGGCGACGCGGTCCGCGACGGCCGCACCAAGATCCACCCGCCGGAGCTGGGCAAGCGTTACTTCGACTGGGTCGACAACATGCACGACTGGACGATCTCGCGCCAGCTGTGGTGGGGCCACCGCATCCCGGTGTACTACGGGCCGGACGGCGAGGTCGTGTGCGTGGGCCCGGACGAGCAGCCGCCGGCCGGTGAGGGCTGGACGCAGGACCCGGACGTGCTGGACACGTGGTTCTCGTCGGGCCTGTGGCCGATGTCGACGCTGGGCTGGCCGTCTTCTTCGGAAGACCTGGCCAAGTTCTACCCGACGAGCGTGCTGTCGACGGGCTACGACATCCTGTTCTTCTGGGTGGTCCGGATGATGATGTTCGGCGTGCACCAGATGCAAGGTGCGCAGCCGTTCGACCACGTGTACCTGCACGGCCTGATCCGCGACGCGCAGGGCAAGAAGATGTCGAAGTCGCGCGGGAACGTGATCGACCCGCTGGAGTGGATGGACGCGTACGGCGCGGACGCCACCAGGTTCACCCTGGCCCGCGGCGCGAACCCGGGCGCGGACATGGCCCTGGCCGACGAATGGGCGGCGGGCTCCCGCAACTTCTGCACGAAGCTGTGGAACGCGACGAAGTTCGCGATGATGAACGGCGCTTCGGTCGCTTCGCCGCTGCCTGCCGCTGCCGACCTGACGGAGGCGGACCGCTGGATCCTGGGCCGCCTGGCCGCGCTGGTGTCCGAAGTGGACGGCCTGTTCGAGGACTTCCAGTTCGCGAAGGTGGCGGGCGCGCTCTACCAGTTCACCTGGAACGAGCTGTGCGACTGGTACCTGGAGCTGGCGAAGGTCCAGCTGTACCAAGGAGACCCCTCCCGGGTTTCCGCGACACGCGCTGTCCTCGGGCATGTGCTGGACACGGTGCTCAGGCTGCTGCACCCGTTCATCCCGTTCATCACGGAGAAGCTCTGGACGGCACTGACCGGTGGCGAGTCGCTGGTGGTCGCTTCGTGGCCTTCTGCATCGCGGGGTTACGCCGACGCGGTGGCCGACGCGCGGATCGCCGACGTCCAGAAGCTGGTGACGGAGATCCGCCGCTTCCGGGCGGACCAGGGCCTGAAGCCGGGCCAGAAGGTGGCGGCCCGCTTGGCGGGTTACGAGGGCGGCCACGAACCGGCGATCCGTTCGCTGGTCCGCTTGACCGAGCCGTCGCCCGAGTTCGCGGCGAGCGCCTCGCTGGAGGTGGCCCTGGCGGCCGGGGTGGTGACGGTGGAGCTGGACCTGTCGGGAACGGTCGACGTGGCGGCCGAGCGCAAGCGTCTCCAGAAGGACCTCGCGGCGGCGGAGAAGGAGCTGTCGCAGACGGAGGCGAAGCTCGGCAACGAGGCGTTCATCGCCAAGGCCCCGGAGCAGGTGGTGGCCAAGATCAAAACCCGCAAGGAGACGGCGGCGGCGGACATCGACCGCATCACGGCGCGGCTGGCGGCTCTTCCGGCTTCCTGAGGTCGTGGACAAAGCCCGGTGCTCGGTTTGCGGAGCGCCGGGCTTTGTCGTACCCCTCGGGTAGCGTGAAATCGGGGGCTGCTCAGCCGGCTTCGGTCGACCGTGCGGCTTCGATCAGCGCCACCGCCTCGGGCGTCACCCGCCGGTCGGACGGCGTGGCCAGGTACGTCTGCATCCGCGGGGTCGGGTCCCGAAGCGGCCGGAACGCCACGCCCGGCACCGGCAGCAGGTTCGCGTGCGCCCGGTAGAAGACCGTCCAGTGTGGACGACCGAAACCCAACGTCCCCAACGTATCCTGCGCCGTCGTGAAATCCGGACCCGGCAAAGGTTCGAAGCCCGCCTCCCGGCAACACGAAACGACCAAGTCGTACAACGGCTGGTTCCGCGAAGGCGGGCTCAACCGCGCCGGAAGCGAAGCCAGCGAAGCGAAGTCGACGACGGGCAACGAAGCCAGCGGGTGCGAGGCCGGCAGGGCCACCAGGACCTCGTCCATCCACAAAGGAGTGAAGTCCAGCCCCGAAGAAGGCCACGAACCCCGCACGATGGTCGCATCCAGCGACCCGTCCCGAACGCGCTCCAGCCGCTGAAGAGTCGGCGCGTGCACCAGTTCCAGAGAGGCCGACGGCGCGAGCCGCGCGAACGCGCCCAAGAGGCCGCCCAGCCGGTCGCCCAAACCCTCGCTCGTGCCGAGCCGCAGCAGCCGGACGTCCCGGAACGACGCGACCGCGTCCTCCGCCCGCCGGGCCGCCGCCAGCACCGCTCGCGCCTCCGGCAAGAACCGCTGTCCCGCCTCCGTCAGCGCCACCGAACGCGTCGTCCGCGACAGCAACGACACGCCCAGTGCTCGCTCCAGCCGCCGGATCTGCTGGCTCACCGCCGGCTGGACGATGTGCAGGCGCTCCGCCGCGCGGCCGAAGTGCAGCTCCTCCGCCACCGTCACGAAGTACCTCAGCTGCCGCAGCTCCACCGGGACCCCATTCATCAGCTTCCGTGATCAGTGTACGAGTGACTTGACCATCGCAACGCCCGCGCCCGCGGGGCAGGCTCGGCGCATGCCCGAACTGGAAATCAACGGAACCCGTCTCCACTACGAAGACGCCGGCGCCGGCCCCGCGCTGCTGCTCCTGCACGGCTGGGGCACCAGCGGCCGCGTCTGGTCCTCGTGCCTGCCCGATCTCGTGCGCGATCACCGCGTCGTCACGCCCGACTGGCGCGGGTGCGGCCGCTCGGACCACCCCGCCGACGGCAACACCATCGGCACCGTCGTCGCCGACCTCGCCCAGCTCGTCGAGACGCTGAAGATCAAGCCCACCGTCGTCGGGTCGAGCATCGGCGGCGTCTTCGCCACCGAGCTGGCGCTCGCGCGGCCGGACCTCGTCGAGCGCGTCGTCGCCGTCGACAGTCCCGGGTACTGGCCGAGCACCGGCATGCTCGACCAGGTCCGCGACCTGCGCGAACAGCTCGTCGACGACCGGGCCGGCACCCTCGAAGGCTGGGTGCCGGGCTGGTTCGCCCCGGGTGCCGCGCGCGGGCTCGTCGACTGGACCGTCCGCCAGCTGCTCGACTCCGGCCCCTACATCGACGAACTGTTCACCGAGTGCACCACCTACGACCCGCGGCCGCGGCTGAAGGACCTGGAGACCCCGATCACCTACCTGCACGGCGAGCTCGACGCCCAGATCCCGCTCGAAGTGCCGCGCAGCTGCGCCGCGGAGACGCCCGGCGCCCGCGTGCACGTGCTCGCCGGCTGCGGGCACGTGCCGCACCAGGAAAACCCGCGCGCGTTCACCGCCGCCCTCCGAGAGATCGCCTGAACGATGCCGGAAGTGACCCTCGGAGACGCCGTCGTCCACTACGACCGGACCGGCGACGGCCCCGCTCTGCTCCTGCTGCACGGCACCGCCGCGTCCCGCGAACAATGGGGACCGCTGACCGGGCAAGCCGACGGCTTCACCGTCCTCGCGCCCGACTTCCCCGGCTCCGGCCTGACCACCGACAGCGGCGGCCCGATCACCGTCGAAGCCCTCGCCGCCCAGGCCGCCGCCGTCCTGGACGACGCCGGCTTCGAGACCGCCCACGTCGTCGGGCACTCGCTCGGCGCGGTCGTGGCCGCACACCTGGCTGGCACCCGCCCGGACCGCGTCCGGACCGCCGTCCTGCACGCCGCCTGGCCCGCCACCGACGTCCGGCAGGACGCCGAGTTCCGCTACTGGCTGGACCTGCTCGGCACCGGCACCTTCGCCCGGATGCTCCCGCTGATGGCCTTCGGGCCGCGCTACTGGGAACAGGCCACCGCGGAAAGCAACGACCAGCTCGTCAAGACCTTGGAAACGGTGATCCAGCCGGGTGCGGACCGCCAGATCGAGGCCGACCGCGCCGTCGACCTGCGGCCGGTGCTCGGCCGGATCACCGCGCCGGTCCTGGTGCTCGGCAGCGCGCACGACCGGATCGTCACGGCGGACCAGCAGCGCGAGCTGGTCGCCGCGATCCCGGACGCGCGCGCCGCCGAGATCGACGCGGGGCACGGTGCCCCGGCCGAACTGCCGGACGAGTTCGCCCGGCTCGTGCTGGACTTCGTCAGGTCAGCGCCTTGAGCACGGCCGCGGCGGCGCCGGCCATCCCGGCCTGGAACGGGTGGTAGGCGGCCGCCGCGAAGATGTTCTGGTCCTTGCCGTTGATCCACGCCGCGCCGCCGCGGGCGCAGGCGTCGTGGCCGGTCGACGGCCCGAAGGTGTCGACGTACTCCGCGGCGGTGTTCGCCGCCGCGGCCGAGAGGGCCGCGTTGAGGTCGCTCTCGACGCGGTTGAGCCAGGCGTAGTCGCCGTCGGCGAACGGGAGGACGTCCGGGCACGACCCGGTGTCCGGGGCGATCCGCGGGTAGCCGACGACGATCACCCGGGCCCCGGGCGAGCGCTGGTGGATCGCGGCCAGAACGGCCTCGATCCGCGGCTGGATGGCGGTGACGGCCATCGGCACCGTCTCGACGCCGTTGACCGTGAAGTGCTGCTCGCAGGGGTTGCCGGCCGGGGCGCCCGCGCGCAGTCCCGGGCAGGTCGCCAGCAGCCGGCCGAAGAGGTCGAAGTCGTTGCCGCCGATGCCGAGGGTGACCAGGTCCGTGTCGAGGCGCAGGGCGTTCAGCTGCGGGGGGTTCGTGGCGTTGAACGCCACCGGCTGCGGCGCGGTCATCGAGCCCGTGGTCGCGCCGGCGCAGCTGACGTCGGTGAACACGCCGGGTTTCAGCGCCGCCGCGAGGACCGACGGGTAGTTCGCCGTCGACCGCCCGCACCCGAGCGGGTCGGACCGCTGCAGCGGGATGAACGGCCCGGAGGTGTAGGAATCGCCGAGGGCGACGTAGTGGTGGATGGTCCCGGCCGCCGACGCGGCGGCCGCGGTGGCGGTGAGCAGGACGGCCGCCGAAAGGACAGCGACGAGCAGCCGGGTGATGCGCATGAAGACCCCGTTCTCGCTGGTGGAACCGCTGCCACCACATCTAGCGAGTACCGGCGGCCGACGGGGAAGAACTTCACCCGCCAGTCAGGTCACCGTCGCCGTGCTCACGGTAAGTGATCAAGGTGCGCCAGAAGAGCAACGGCCGGACCGTGCTCCCGGGCAGCAACCGCGCCGATTCGCGGCGCAGCTCGGCCAGCGTCGGGTAGTTGTCGACGACGGGAGCCGTCGGGCCCGCTTCGGGGCCGCCGTTCAGCCGTTCGCCGGCGTAGACGACCAGGCGCGCGAGCGCGTTGACCGGGACCGCCGCGATCGCCTTCGCCCAGTCCGCGGGCGTGCTCGGTTTCGCCAGGCCGAGCACCACGAGCACGCCGCCCGGCACCAGCGCGCGGCGCAGCTTGGCGACCGTCTCGAACGGCATGTGGTGCAGCGACGCCAGGCACGAGATGTAGTCGTAGTGCGCCTCGGGCAGCGGGTCGGTGGTGACGTCGGCCTGCCGGTAGACGATCTGGCCGGGCCCCGGCGACCCCAGCCCGGCCGCCGCCTCGACCATCGCCGCCGAGACGTCGACGGCCTCCACCGCCATGCCGGTCGCGGCCAGCCGCCGGGCGAACCGGCCGGTGCCGCACCCGACGTCCAGCGCGATCCCCGGACCCGGCGGCAGCAGGTCCAGCAGCAGCGGGTGGTAGTGGTCGTTGTGGTTGAACGGCATGCGTCGAGAGTGCCACCCGTCACGCACGTAGACTCGCAAGGCAAGTGCGAAACCCCAGGCCGGAGGAGATTCAGTGCCGCAGGATGAGACAGGTCGCAAGCCGGACCTGTCGGATCTGGACAGCTTCGCGGGCGTCGACGAACTGGGGACGTCGGGGTACGAGGAGTCCGACGACCACGACCCGGAACTGGACGTCCGCGACACCGCGTTCGAAGCCGGCGGCGGCTCGCGCGGCGGGATCGGCGGGGTCGGCCAGCTGGGGGACAACCTCGCCACCGGCCCGGTGCCCGACCTGAGCGTGCCCGAGGACGCCGAGCTGCACGAGCTCGACGACCAGGGCGACCAGGTCGAGTACGGCGACCCGAACGGCCCCGAGGCGCGGCGTGAGCTGATGGCCGTCGAGGCCGAGCTGAACCAGCGCTGGCCGGAGACGAAGATCGAGCCGTCGCTGACCCGCATTTCGGCGCTGACGCAGCTGCTGGGCGAGCCGAACCGCGGCTACCCGGTGCTGCACGTGGCCGGCACGAACGGCAAGGGCTCCACGGCCCGGATGATCGACGCGCTGCTGACCCGGATGGGCCTGCGCGTCGGCCGCTACACGAGCCCGCACCTGCAGCTGGTGACCGAGCGGATCGCGCTCGACGGCCGGCCGATCTCCGCCGCGCGCTACGCCGAGCTGTGGAACGACATCGCGCCGTACGTGTCCATGGTGGACGGTGCCTCCGCGGACGGCGTCGAGATGAGCAAGTTCGAGATCCTCACCGGGATGGCGTTCGCCGCGTTCGCCGACGCGCCGGTGGAGGCCGCGGTCCTCGAAGCGGGCCTGGGCGGGGCCTGGGACGCCACGAACGTCGCGGACGCCGACGTCGCCGTGATCACCCCGATCGGCCTCGACCACGTCGAGTACCTGGGGCCCGACGCGGTGAGCGCGGCGCGGGAGAAGGCGGGCATCATCAAGCCCGGCTCGGTCGCGGTGATCGCCGAGCAGGACCCCGAGGTGCTGAAGGTGCTGCTGGAGCGCGCGGTCGAGGTCGACGCCGCGGTGGCGCGCGCGGGCAGCGAGTTCGGCGTGCTCGAGAAGGAGGTCGCCGTCGGCGGGCAGCTGCTGAAGCTCCAGGGCCTCGGCGGGGTGTACGACCAGATCTTCCTGCCGCTGCACGGCGCCCACCAGGCCGCGAACGCCGCGCTGGCGCTGGCCGCGGTCGAGGCGTTCTTCGGTGCGGGCAAGGACAAGCAGCTGGTCGTCGAGGCGGTGCGCGAGGCGTTCGCCGAGGTCGAGACCCCGGGCCGGCTCGAGCGCGTCCGCTCGGCCCCGACGGTGCTGCTCGACGCGGCGCACAACCCGCACGGAGCCCGCGCGCTCGCCACGACGGTGTCCGAGGAGTTCGCCTTCCGCCGCCTGGTCGCGGTGGTCGGCGTGATGGCCGAGAAGGACGCCCACGGCATCCTCGACGCGCTGGAGCCGGTGGTGTCGGACATCGTGGTGACGCGCAATTCGTCGCCCCGCTCGATGCCGCTGGAGGAGCTGAACGAGCTGGCGATCTCGGTGTTCGGCGAAGACCGCGTCGTCGCCGAAACCGACCTGGAGACGGCGATCGAGACGGCGATCGCGCTGGTGGAGACCAACGACGACCCGGAGGAACCCCTGGCGGGCGGCGGCGTGCTGGTGACGGGCTCGGTGGTCACCGCGGGCGAGGCGCGCACGCTGTTCGGGAAGGAGCCGGCGTGACCACGTCGTCGCAGGAGGCGCCGAAGCCGAAGGACCCGATGAAGGGCTTCCGCGGCGTGATGTCGGGAACGCTGATCATGGAGGCGATCACGGTCGCCCTCGCGCTCCCGGTGGTGAACAAGCTGGGCGGCGGGATCTCCACGGGCACCGGCTGGACGGTCATCGCGGTGGCGGTGCTGCTGATCGTGACGTGCGGCTTCGTCAAGCGCGCGTGGGCGGTGCCGCTGATCCTGGTGTTGCAGGTGGTGCTGATCGCGCTGGTGTTCTGGCTGCCGGCGATCGCGGTGCTGGGCGTGATCTTCCTGGCGGTCTGGCTGTGGCTCCTGTGGCTGCGCCGCGACGTCGCGCGGCGGATGGCGGCCGGGACGCTGGCCAGCCAGCAGCCCCAGCCGTGATCCTCACGGGTGCTGGCAGGCCCGCACCTCGGTGGTGAGCGCGTCGAGCGCGTCCAACGCATCGGCCGGCACGTCGAGGCGGTAGATCCGGTGCGGGCCCGACCTGGTCACCGCCAGCAGGCGGGCGTCGAGCAGGATCCGCAGGTGCCGTGACACCGTGGACTGCGGCAGCTCCAGCGCCGCTTGCACCTCGCCGACCGTGGCGGATCCGCCGCGATCGAGGAACACCCCGATGATCTGCACCCGGGTCGCTTCGCCGAGTGCCCGCAGCACGGGCAGCGCGGTGCTCAGCGCGTCCTGGATCATGCGGGCACCCGCTCCAGCAGCTCTTCGAGCGCACTCGTCGGACGGCCGTGCCGCCGGCCCAGGTCCACCCAGTCCCGCAGCATCCGGACCGTCTGCGGCCCGTGCCCGCCGAAGTGGTCGCGCAGGTACTGCGGCACGTCGAACGGCGCCAGCCGTGGTAGCACCGTCAGCGCCGCACGCACGGCGGGTGCGCTCACCGGGCGCGGGCGCGGCACGTCGTATCCGGCCGCGACCGCGGTGCGCGCCTGCGTCGCCGCCGCCGCGAGCTGCCGCGCGGACCGGCGGGCGGCCGCGAGGTCGAAGCCCACGGCGTGCAGCCCCGCCACCACGGGCATCGTCGTCGCCGCGGACACCAGGGGAGCGGCGAGCGGGGCGGTCGGCTGCCGGCGGGCGAACAACGGCCGGAGCAGGTCGGTGGCCGGACCGGCGATCGTGAACCGTGCCCGCGGCCAGAACCACGTCGGATCGGCGCCGCCGGCGAAGAACCCGGGTACCACCAGGCCCCACGGCCGGTCGCCGGCCAGCTCGCGAAGCAGCTCCACCTCCGACGGCACCTGCGTGACCGCCGTGACAACCGTTGCCCCCGCGAACAGCTCGGCGACGCCCGGCGAGGCGGGCGAGGCCGTGCTGATCACCACGTCCCAGCCCGACGGCCGCTCGCCGGGTGTCACCAGGTCGACGGTGCGCCGCCGGCGGGTTTCGATGACCCGGGAGTCCGTGGTCCGGGCGCGCACCACCAGCCCGGCCGGGTGCTCCTCGGCCAGCGACGTCGCCAGCACCCGGGCCACCGGCCCCTGTCCCACCACGAGAACACGCATGTCAGCACTATATCCGGATATCCGGATATAGGTAATCCCCGTGCTCGATGTCGTCGAGCAGCGACGGGTGGCGGGGTGACCAGCCGAGCAGTTCCCGCGTCAACGCGCTGGAGGCGGGCGCGTCGAAGCCGTAGACCGTGGCCATGAACGGGGTCGCGTAGTGCCCGGCGGCCTCGTCCGGGGTGAGCGAGACGACGGGCAGGTCCAGGCCGCGCCCGATCGTCTCGGCGATGCTCCGGAACGGGACGTTCTCCGCGGCCCCGTGCAGCACGCTGCCGGCCGGCGCGGCCTCCAGGGCCAGCCGGAAGAGCACGGCCGCGTCGAGCCGGTGCACCGCGGGCCAGCGGTTGCCGCCGTCGCCGACGTAGGCGGACTTGCCGGTCTTGCGGGCGGTGTCGGCGAGCATGCCGATGAAGCCGTAGTCGCCGGGACCGTGCACGGTCGGGGCGAGCCGGACCACGGTCGCGCGCACGCCCCGGCCCGCGAAGCCGAGGCAGGCCCGCTCGCCCGCGATCCGGAACGCGGCGAGCCCGGCCGCGTCGGGTTCGTCCCGCTCGCTGCTTTCCCGGCCGGCGGGCATGACCAGGGTGCCGGACGTGCTCACGAACGGCTTGCCCGTGTGCTCCAGCGCGCCGCCGAGGGCCTCGATCGCGGCCCGGTCGCGCCGCATCATGTCGTCCGGATCGGCGAAATCGCCCCCGAAGGCCATGTGCAGCACGCCGTCGGCGGCTGCGGCGCCCGCGCGGAGGCTGTCGAGATCGTCCAGTGAGCCGGGGTGCGGGGTGGCGCCCAGCGAGGTCAGCCGGGCGGCGGCCGCGTCCGAGCGCGCCAGGCCGGTGACGGTGTGGCCGGCCGCGATCAGCTCGGCGACGACGGCGGGCCCGGTCAGGCCGGAACCGCCGGTGACGAAGACGTGCATGGGACCCTCTTCCGGCGTTGTGACAGTGACTGACACTACCGACCTTACCGCGTAGTGTCAGTCGCTGTCGCTACCGGTAAGCTGACGCGGTGCCCCGAAGCGGAGAAGAAGCGCGCCGCCGCCTCCAGCAGGCGGCCCTGGAGCTGTACGCGGAACGCGGCTTCGACCGGACCACGACGGCCGAGATCGCGGCGAGGGCGGGGGTCACCGAGCGCACGTTCTTCCGGCACTTCCCGGACAAGCGCGAAGTGTTGTTCGACGGAGAAGAAGCCCTGCGCGCGCAGCTGATCCAGTCGGTGGCCGACGCGCCCGAAGGGCTGCCGCCGCTCGAAGTCCTCCGCCGCGCCTTCCGCAAGGCCGGCCGGATCCTGGCGGCGAACCGCCCCTTCGCCGAACCCCGGCTGGCGGTCATCGCCGCGACCCCGGCGCTGCGGGAGCGCGACCTGGCCAAGGCCGCGGCGATGGCCGACGCCCTCGCCGAGGCGCTGCGCGATCGGGGTGTCGGCGACCGGCGGGCCGCGCTGGCCGCCCAGGTCGGCTGGGGCGCGTTCCACCTCGCGGCGGGCGCCTGGATCCGGGAGTCCGCCCGCAGCCTGGACGAACACCTCGACGAGGCATACGCGGACTTGCGGACACTGGCGGCGGAGACGGACGGCTGAACGTCCGCCTCCGCCGAGGAGTCAGTGCAGCACCACCACCCGCAGCGCCGGGGAGCGCAGGATGTCGGCCTCGCAGAACCGGCCCTTCACCCACTCGCCACGGCTGTACAACTTCGTCTGGTCACTGAAGTAGGGCGAGTTCGGGTTGGCCGACTGCGAGTACGTCAGCAACGTCGAGGAGTCCGGGCACCCGCGCCCGCTGAACCCGACCACCTGGATGTAGCTGGACCCGTGCGCGACCTCGGTGTTGCCGCGGGCCGGGTCCCACACCGTCGTCATCACGTTCAGCACGCCCAGGAAGCCCTGCGCGCCGTGGATCGGGATGCGGTCGCCGTTGCGGGTGACGGCTTGGCCGTCGCGCAGTCGCGTGTCCGGGGCCAAGCCCGCGGTGCGCAGCTCCACGAGGGCGTCACCGAACGCCTTCCGGACGTCCGCGTTGCCGACGTTGAGCGTGCGCGGCGTGGTCAGCGGTGCCTTCGGATCGAACGGCACGGAGAACCGGTCGACGTTGGCGAGCCGGGTGGCGAACCGTTGGAACAACAGGGAACCGCGGCTGTCCAACGAGTACGTGTGGTCCCAGTTGGCCAGTGCCGTGCACGCCGGCCCGACCGGGACCGGGCCGGACGACGACGGCGCCAGTCCGCCCGGGAACGACGCGCACAGCTTCGCCAGGTCCGCCGCCGCCAGGTCGGCGAACTGGCTGTGGTCGGCGAAGAGCATCTTCTTCATCGAGTCCGTGGTGAACTTGCTCGCTTCCGCCGTCAGCAGCGCTTCCCGGGTGCGCGGGGACCGCTCGGTGTCCTGGTCGCTGACGATCCGCGGGAACCCGGTGAGCGGCGCCCGGGCGTTCGCGAGCCACGCGCTGTCGTTGGCGTTCAGCTCGTAGTCCCGGCGCTGCTGCTGCGGCAACCGCGAAGGCGCGAAGATCCCCGGCTCCAGCGCGCCCGGGTCCGAACCCCACTGACAAGCCGACCGCGAACCGTCCAAAATGGCCAGTCCGTCGCCGGCCAGCGTTTGCCGGCCGGTCGGCGTGCTGCACTTCGCGGCCAGCTCGTCGGTGACGTGCGGGACGACCTGGATGTCGGCGTAGAGCGCGGTGCCCGCCCGGTCGGTGGCGATCGTGTTCACCCACGGCACACCCTGCGTGCTGCTCAACGCCCGGACGACGTCGGCCGTGCTGCGGGCCTGGTCGAGCTCGAACCACGTGTTCAGCCCGCGCATGTTGGTCGCGTTGGCGTCCCGCAGCGCGAACGCCGACTTCGCCGTCCACGGCATCGGGATCCCGCCGACGTCGTTCAGCACCGGGCCGTACCGCGTCGACCAGAACGTCTGCCGGACCGGCTTCACTGAGCCGTCGGCCTGGCGCACCTGGACCGCGACCTCGCGGGAGGTCATCTTCTCGGGCTTGCCGTCGACCACGTACGTCGTCGGGTCACCGGCCGCCAGCGGGACTTCGAACAGCCCGAACGTGACCGGAGTGGACACCGTGTGCGTCCAGGCCGCGTCCGCGGTGTGCCCGATCATGACGAACGGCATGCCGAGCAGGCTCGCCCCGGCCACGTCGACCCGGCCGGGGATGGTCAGCTGGCTCTGCCAGAACCGCCGTCCGTCGTGCCACGGGTAGTGCGGGTTGCCCAACAGCACGCTGCCCTTGCCCGCCGCCGTCCCGTCGGCGCCGATGGCGATGCCGTTGCTGCCCAGGCCACCCTTGCCGAGCCCGTCCCGCAGGCTCGCCGACAGCTGCGCAGGCGTGCCCGCGGCCGGCGACGGCGCACCGGACGGCGGCGCCGCGAACAACCCTTCGGTGACGAAGCCCAGGCCACCGGTGACGGCGATGGAGTAGAAGTGCCGGTAGAAGTCCTGCTCGGTGATCGGCCGCACCCACTCCGCGCCGCGGCAGGCCGGATCGGTGATCCCGGACCGGCCGGTGCGCGCCAGGTAGGCGTTGTCCCCTTGACGTAGCCCGAAACGATCTGCCGGACCTCGGGCCGCGGCCCCTGCGGCGCGGGCCGGGCGACCAGCCCGTCGACCACGCCGGAGTCGTTGAGCTGCTGGAAGAACAGGTCGCTGTGCAGGTTGTTCTTCGCCTCGGACAGCGATGGGTAGCCTTCGCCGTCCGGGCCGAAGTACCGCGACCGCTGCGCGCTCACCGTGACGTAGATCTTCGCGAGCTCGCAGACGTTGTCGGTCGCCGCCGCGTAGCCGTACCCGTAGCCGAGGCCCGCGAAGTCCTTGGCGACGATGTGCGGAATGCCGTGTTCGGTATAGCGCAGCACGGCTTTCGCGCTGTTCTCACCCGCGTTCGCGACCCCCGCGCCGAGTGTGGTGACCGAAAGCACCGCCGCGAAACCGGCGAGCGCCTTCCTGAAGAGTGCCATTCGTACCCCCTTGTCGTGATCACCAAGCTACCGACGGCGACGACGACCGGGTATGGGGGAAAACCCCAATGTTCGTTCATCCGCGCGCAAGCCGGCGTTGGCCGCGGCGGGATAGAAACCGCGCATGACCGAACACTCCCGCCGCACCCTCATCAAGGCCGGCCTGACCGGCGCCTCCGCGGTCGCCGCCGGCCTCGTCGTGCCGTCCACGGCCTTCGCCGCGACCCCGCTCGTCCGCCGCGACCGGCCGGTGCTCACCCACGGCGTCCAGTCCGGCGACGTCACGCCGGGCTCGGCCATCGTCTGGTCCCGCGCGGACCGGCCGTCGCGCCTGGTCGTCGAGATCGCGCGGGACCCGTCGTTCCGGCACGCCCGCCGCGTGCCCGGTCCGCTGGTGGGCCCGGACAGCGGCGGCACCGGCCGCGTGCGCGTCCCGGCGCTGGCGCCCGGCACCGAGTACCACTACCGCGTCACCGCCGAAGCCCTCGACGGGCGCGCCACGAGCGAGCCGCTGACCGGCCGGTTCGCCACCGCGCCGGTGGGCCGCCGCGACGCGCGCATCCTGTGGTCGGGCGACGTCGTCGGCCAGAACTGGGGCATCAACCCGGGCCTCGGCGGGATGACGATCTTCTCCGCGATGGCCGCCCGCTGCCCGGACCTGTTCCTGCACAGCGGCGACACGGTGTACTCCGACGGCCCGCTGACCGAGACCGTCACCCTCCCCGGCGGCCGGACCTGGCGCAACGTCGTCACGCCCGAGAAGTCGAAGGTCGCCGAGACCCTCGACGAATTCCGCGGCCAGCACGCCTACAACCGCCTCGACGACAACTTCAAGCGCTTCGCCGCGCAGGTGCCCGCGTACGTCCAGTGGGACGACCACGAGGTCCTGAACAACTGGTACCCGGGCAAGATCATCGACAACCCGGCCTACACCGAGAAGCGCGTCGACGTCCTCGCGCCGCGGGCGTACCAGGCGTTCCACGAGTGGCACCCGATCGACTCGCGCCGCGCCGTCGACGGCCGGGTCTACCGCAGCTTCAGCTACGGCTCCCGCGTCGAGATCTTCGTGCTGGACATGCGGACCTACCGCAACGCCAACACCGCGGACCAGACGAAGCCGGGCTACATCCTCGGTGACGCCCAGGCCCGCTGGCTCGCCGACGCGCTCGGCCGCAGCACGGCGACCTGGAAGGTCGTCCAGGCCGACATGCCGCTGGGCCTGGTCGTCCCGGACGGCGCCGACATCGAAGCCGTCGCGAACAACCTGCCGGGCGCGCCCGGCGGCCGCGAGACCGAGCTGGCCTGGGTGCTGCGGGAGATCCAGCGCCGCCGCGTCCGCAACGTCGTCTGGCTGACCGCCGACGTCCACTACACCGCGGCCCACCACTATTCACCCGACCGGGCGGCCTTCCAGGACTTCGATCCGTTCTGGGAGTTCGTGTCCGGCCCGCTGAACGCGGGAGCGTTCGGGCCGAACACCCTGGACCCGACGTTCGGCCCGCAGGCGGTCTTCGTGCACGCCCCGCCGACGGCGAACACGGCTCCGATCGACGGCTTCCAGCACTTCGGCGAGCTGAACGTCGACGGCGCGAGCGGCGACCTCACGGTCGACCTCCGGGACGCCACCGGGGCGTCGCTGTGGTCGAAGACACTGCACCCGCAAGGCCGTTGAGCAGGGTCGGCTAGGCTCGCCCGCACCGAAACACACCGCACCAAGGAGAAACACCGTCGTGACTGAACGCACGCTGGTCCTGGTCAAGCCCGATGGCGTCGCGCGCGGCCTCGTCGGCGAAGTCATCTCGCGGATCGAGCGCAAGGGCCTCAAGCTCGCCGCGCTCGAGCTGCGGACCGTTCCGCAGGCGCTGGCCGAGGAGCACTACGCCGAGCACAAGGAGCGTTCGTTCTTCGGCGACCTGCTGGAGTTCATCACTTCGGGCCCGCTGGTCGCGCTCGCCGTCGAGGGCCCCCGCGCCATCGCCGCGTTCCGCCAGCTGGCCGGCGGCACCGACCCGGTCGAGAAGGCCACCCCGGGCACCATCCGCGGCGACTTCGCGCTGGAGACCCAGTACAACTTGGTCCACGGCTCGGACTCGCCCGAGTCGGCCGAGCGCGAGCTGAAGCTCTGGTTCCCCGACCTGTGATCGCCTGAACCGGGGCCACGTCCGCGTGGCCCCGGTTTCCGCTTCGGAGCCCCCCCCATGACGACGATGCCCTTCCGGCCGCGCGACTACGTCCCGGTGCTGGCCGGGCTGACCGGCGGGTTCGCCGAGGCGCTGCGCACGGCCGACCCGGCCGCCGCGGTGTCCGACTGCGCCGGCTGGACCGTCGCCGACCTCGCGACGCACCTGGGCAACGTGCACCGCTGGGCCGCCACCGTCGTCCGCACCGGCGAGGTGCACCCGCAGGACTTCACCGCCGGCCCGGAAACCGACCTCGTGCCCTGGTACGCCGAAAGCGCGCGGCTCCTGCTCGGCGAGCTCGAGGCCGCCGACCCCGCGGACCCGTGCTGGCACTTCGGCGGCACCGGCAAGACGAAGGCGTTCTGGTTCCGCCGCCAGGTGCACGAAACCGCCGTCCACCTCGCCGATCTCGGCGGCGATCCCGCGCTCGACCCGGCCGTGGCCGCGGACGGCGTCGACGAGGTCTTCACGGCGATGCTGCCCCGCGTGACGCGCTGGCACGCCGTGCCCCGGCTGCCCGGGCCGGTCACCGTGCGCGCCACCGACACCGGTGACGTCTGGACCGTGCACCCCGGCGAGCCGCCCGCGCTGGGAGCGGCCGTTGCGGGCGGCGCGACCGTCGAGGCGCCCGCGCGTGCTCTGCTGCTGCGCCTGTGGAAACGCACCGGGCCGGACCCGCGCGCCACCGGCGCTGCCGCGGAGGCGCTCCTCACCGCACCGCTGACCCCGTGATGGTGTTCTAGACCATTCAGGCGGCGTTCACCGGGAAGTCTTCCGCCGGCCGTGCCGCTGCGCTGTGCTGGCCCGGATCGCTCTCACTCGATACTGGGGTACCCGGTGAAGAAGTCACGCATCCTGTTGCCGCTCGCTGCCCTGTTCGCGACGGCTTTCGCCGTCCCCGCGGACCGCCTCGAAGCGCCGCTCGGCCCGCCGCCGGTCGAGGCCGCGCCCGCCGGGTCGTCGGCCCACGAAGGTCCGAGCGCCTTCGCCGCCGCGGACCCCGACGACGGCCTGGTCACCGGCAGCGCGACCACCGAAGTCGCGCCCGGCCTGAACCTCACCCAGTTCGACCGGTTCGACCCGGCCGGCTGGATCCGCGGCGACACCCTCGCCGTCGACCTGGGCAGCAAGGTGCTCCGGCCGACGTACCTGAGCCCCGGCACGGTCTCCGCGCGCACGCCGCTGTCGCAGCAGGTCGCGCGGGCGGGCGCGGTGGCCGGCGTCAACGGCGACTTCTTCGACATCAGCGCCACCGGCGCGCCGATCGGTGTCGGCATCGACCGCGGGCAGCTGCAGACCGCACCCGCCGCCGGGCACAACCTCACCGCGTCGATCACCGACGAGGGCAAAGCCCAGCTCGCGTCGGTCTTCCTCGAAGCCACCGTGACGCTGCCCGGCGGCGCGGTGAAGGCGACCAACTTCAACAGCCCGGTCCTCGGCACCGACGCGATCGGCGTCTACACGCCGTTGTGGGGTGCTTCCGGGCGCGCGACCTCGGTGGCGGGGGCGTCCCGGGTGCGGGAAGCCGAACTCCGCGATGGCGTGGTCACCGCCGTGCGCGAGCAGCCGGCGCCCGGCCCGATCGCGGCGGGGACGACGGTGCTGCTGGCCCGCGAAGCCGGGGCCGACGCGCTCGCCGCGCTGCAGCCGGGGGACGCGGTCGGCGTCACCTACGTCCCGCGCTCGGACGCCGGGAAGATCGCGGTCGCCGTGGGCGGCAACGAAGTCCTCCTCCGCGACGGCGTCGTCCAGCCGGTCGACGACGTCGCCATGCACCCGCGGACCGCGGTCGGCTTCTCCGCCGACGGCCGGAAGCTGTGGCTGGCCACCGTGGACGGACGGCAGGCCGACAGCCGCGGGATGACCGAGCTCGAACTCGCGCGGCACATGAAGAGCCTCGGTGCCGACGACGCGATCAACCTCGACGGCGGCGGGTCGTCGACGCTCCTCGCGCGCAACGAGGGCGAAGCGGCGCCGAGCGTCCGGAATTCGCCGTCCGACGGCGGGGAACGCCTGGTGCCCAACGGGATCGGCTTCGCGACCGTGCCGGGCAGCGGCCGGCTCACCGGCTTCGCCCCGGCGCCCGCCGTGGCGGCGGACGGCGCGAACCGCGTGCTGGCGGGCCTGAGCAGGCACCTGGTCGCCGACGGCCACGACGAAACGGGCGCCGCGGTGGCCGCCGAGCCGCGCTGGAGCACGTCGGATCCCCGGCGGGCGACCGTGACGCGCGGGGTCGTCACCGGGCACGACGCGGGGGCTGTCGACGTCGTCGCGCGGTCCGGGCGCGCGTCCGGGAAGACGGCGCTTTCGGTGCTGGGCCGGCCGGTCCGGCTCGGCACGAGCACCGAGCAGGTCGCGCTGTCGGGCGCGGGCGCGCGGAGCACGTTCAAGGTCTACGGCTACGACGCCGACGGCTACGGCACCTGGCTGGAGCCCGACGACGTCAAGCTCGACTACGACAACTCGGTGGTGCGGGTCGAGCCCTCCGGGGACGGCTACGCGGTGACCGCGCTGACGTCCTCCGGCGCTTCGGCGATCACGGCGTCCGCGGCCGGTCTGACCACGCACCTGGCCGCGTCGGTCGGCACCGTGGCCCAGGTGGCGTCGCCGCTGGACGGCCCGGCGGGCTGGGCGGCCACGGTGTTCCCGGCGGTCGTCGGCGCGGCGCTGTCCGCGGCACCCGGCCGCGACGGCGGCGCCGGTCTCGCGCTGGACTACCGGCTGACCGGCACGACCGCGACGCGCGCGGCCTACGTGACGCCGTCGTCGCCGCCGGCGGTGCCACCGGGCACGCAGAAGATCGGGCTGTGGGTCGACGGCGACGGCAAGGGTGCGTGGCTGCGGGCCGAACTGCGCGACGCCGCGAACGTGGCGTCCATTGTGGATCTTTCGCTGAGCGTCGACTGGACGGGCTGGAAGTACGTCACCGCCACGATCCCGGCCGGGCTCCCCGCGGGCCAGCGCCTGGCGCGCTTCTACGCCGTCGAGAACGTGCCGGACCAGCAGTACGAAGGCCGGCTGGTGTTCGACGACCTGACCTTCGAGGTGGCGCCGACGACGGCCGTACCCGCCGATCCCGCCCCGCACGACCCCGCGCTGGTCACCGACGGCGTCCTGACCGGCGGCCTGCGGGTCGCGGTGGTCAGCGACGCCCAGTTCACCGCGGACGACCCGGCGGGGCCGCTGGTCGCCCAGGCCCGCCGGGCGCTGCGCGAAGCCGTCGCGGCGAAACCGGACCTGGTGCTGATCAACGGAGACTTCGTCGACCGCGGCACGGCACCGGACTTCGTGCTGGCCCGGCAAGTGATCGCCGAGGAGCTCGGCGAGCTGGTGCCCTGGTACTACGTGCCGGGCAACCACGAGGCCGAAGGCGGCAACGGCCTCGCGAACTTCCAGGCGGCCTTCGGCGCGACGCACCAGGTCGTCGACGTCCGCGGCATCCGGCTGGTGCTGCTCGATTCTTCGCGCGGCTCGCTGCGGGCCGGCGGGTTCGACCAGGTCCGGATGCTGCGGTCGGCGCTCGACTCCGCGGCGCGCGACCGGTCGGTCCGCGGGGTCGTCGTCGCCATGCACCACCCGGTGAAGGACCCGAGCCCGACCGGGAACTCGCAGCTGGGCGACCGGAAGGAGGCCACCCTGCTGACCCAGTGGCTGACCGGGTTCGAGCAGGCTTCCGGCAAGCCGGCCGCCGCGGTGGCCTCGCACGCCGGCGTGTTCTCGCTGTCGCGGGTCGACGGGGTGCCGTACCTGGTCAACGGCAATTCGGGCAAGGCGCCCGCGGCCGCGCCGGGCGACGGCGGGTTCGTCGGCTGGACGCTGCTGCGCGTGGACCCGGCCGACCGCGCCGAGCCGGTGTGGTTCGAGACGCGCCCGAACGTCGACGCCCTTTCGCTGACCGGGCCGTCGTCGATGGCCCGCGGCGAACGCGCGGTCGTCCGGGCTTCGGTGCGGCAGGGGACGCGGGACATGCCGGTGTCCTACCCGGTGAGCGCGGACTGGCAGGTCGGCCGGGGCGTCGTCGCGTTCGACCCGGCTTCGGGCGTCCTGACCGCGTTGCGGCCGGGTGTCGCACGGCTGTCCGTGCAGGTCAACGGCGTCTCGCAGACGCTGGTGGTGACCGTCCGGGGCTAATCCGTTCGGTTTTTGTCGGTGGTCGGTCCTATGGTGCGAAGCGTGGACGATGCGGAGGACCGGGAACCGGCACTGGTGCAGGCCAAGGCACTGGTGAAGCGCTTCGGCGAGTTCGAAGCCGTGCGCGGGATCGACGTCGAGGTGCGGCGCGGGGAGGCGTTCGGCTTCCTCGGCCCGAACGGCGCGGGCAAGTCGTCGACCATGCGGATGATCGCCTGCGTGTCACCCCGCACGGACGGCGAGCTCCGCGTGCTCGGCCTCGACCCGGAGGTGGCCGGGCCGCGGATCCGCGCGCGCCTCGGCGTGGTGCCGCAGCAGGACAACCTGGACGTCGAGCTGACGGTCCGGGAGAACCTGCTGGTCTACGGCCGCTACTTCGGCCTGTCGCGCGCGGCGGCGCGGGAAAAGGCCGCGGAACTGCTGGAGTTCGCGCAGCTCACGGACCGCGCCGGCGACAAGGTCGACCCGCTGTCGGGCGGCATGAAGCGGCGGTTGACGATCGCCCGCTCGCTGGTCAACGACCCGGAGCTGCTGCTGCTCGACGAGCCGACGACGGGCCTCGACCCGCAGGCCCGCCACCTGCTGTGGGATCGGCTGTTCCGGCTCAAGGCCCAGGGCACGACGCTGATCGTGACGACGCACTACATGGACGAAGCCGAGCAGCTGTGCGACAGGCTGGTGGTGATGGACCACGGCCGCATCGCCGCGGAGGGCTCGCCGGCCGACCTGATCCGGCGGTATTCGACCCGCGAGGTCGTCGAGCTGCGGTTCGCGTCGGGGGAGCAGGTGTCGGCGGCCCAGCAGGTGGAGGGCCTGGCGGAGCGCGTGGAGGTGCTGCCGGACCGAGTCCTGCTGTACAGCGACGACGGCGAGGACGCGTTGGAGCGAGCGCATTCCCGTGGCGTGCGGCCGCTGTCGAGCCTGGTGCGCCGCAGTTCGCTGGAGGACGTCTTCCTCCGGCTCACCGGCCGGACCCTGGTGGACTGATGGCGACGATCTCGACCGGCCGGGTGGTCGGCAAGTGGCACGGCGCCTGGCTGCAGGTCGAGGGGCGCTGGACGTGGTACCGCCGGCACTGGCTGTCCACTTTGTACTCCACCGGCCTGCAGCCGGTGCTCTTCCTGGCCGCCATGGGGCTCGGCTTCGGCTCGCAGGTGCGGCCGGGCGAGGTCACCGGCGGCCTGTCGTACCTGCAGTACATCGCCCCGGCGCTGCTGGCCGCCGGGGCCGCGCAGCAGGCGTTCGGCGAGTCGAGCTACCCGGTGCTGTCCGGGTTCAAGTGGCAGAAGGAATACCTGGCCGTCACGGCCACCCCGGTGTCACCGGGCCAGGTGTTCGGCGGGCACCTGATCTGGTCGGCCCTGCGCCTGACGCTGGCGGGCGCGATCTACGCGTTCGTCGCGCTCTTCTTCGGCGCCTGGACCGGGCCGGGGGTGCTGCTGGTGGTCCTGGCCGGCACGGTCACCGGGCTCGCCTGCACCGCGCCGATGGCCGCGCTCGCCGCCCGGACCTACGACGAGGGCCAGCGCTTCGGGCTGATCTTCCGGTTCGTCGTGATGCCGATGACGTTGTTCTCCGGCACGTTCTTCCCGATCTCCCAGCTGCCGGGCGCGATCCGCTGGGTGGCCTGGCTCTCCCCGCTGTGGCACGGCACGCAGCTGGCCCGCGGCGTCGGCATCGGCGGCGTCGGCGGCTGGGCGATGCTCGGTCACCTCGCCGTGCTGGCGGCGTTGTTCGCGGCCGGGTGGGTGCTCGCGCACCGGGCCTTCTACCGGAGGCTGGTGGTCTGAATGACGGCCGTCGAAACCCGCGCCGGGTTGCTGCTGCGCATCCTGCCGCCGGGGCTGTACGCGGGCCGCGCCCGCATGCTCGTCGAACGCTCGGTGATGGTCTACCGCGGCAACTGGCTGATCTTCCTGTCCGGCGCGGTCGAGCCGTTCCTCTACCTGCTGGCGTTCCAGCTGGGCTTCGGCAAGCTGGTCACCGAGGTGACGGGCCCCGGCGGGCACCCGATGAGCTACGTCGCGTTCGTGGCGCCGGCGCTGCTGGCGACGTCGGCGATGAACGGCGCCGTCTTCGAATCGACGTACAACCTGTTCTTCAAGCTGCGCTACGCCAAGCTGTACGACGCGATGCTGGCGACCCCGATCGGCCCGCTGGACGTGGCACTGGGCGAGATCGGCTGGGCGATCACGCGCGGCGGCATCTACGCGGTGGCC
The DNA here is from genome assembly GCF_053586895.1 of Amycolatopsis sp. NPDC003731. Taxonomy (NCBI): domain Bacteria; kingdom Bacillati; phylum Actinomycetota; class Actinomycetes; order Pseudonocardiales; family Pseudonocardiaceae; genus Amycolatopsis; species Amycolatopsis sp. NPDC003731. The sequence goes on from NZ_JBSFNC010000024.1 coordinate 56,917, forward strand.
TTCCTCGCCATCGCGGCGGCGATGGGCCTGCTGGCCTCGTGGTGGGCCCTGCTGATGGTCCCGGCCGCGCTCCTGGTGGGCCTGGCGTTCTCGGCGATCGGCATGGCGCTGGTGACGTTCCTGCGCTCGACGGCCCAGTTCGACTACATCCAGCTCGGCCTGACCCCGATGTTCCTCTTCGCGACGACGTTCTACCCGCTGTCGGTGTACTCCGAGCCGCTGCAGTGGGTGATCCGCTGCCTCCCGCTCTACCACGCGATCGAGCTGATGCGCGGCCTGGCGACGGGCCTGTTGTCCGGCAGCATGCTGATCAACCTGGCCTACCTGCTGGCCCTGGGCGCGATCGGCCTCTGGGCCTCGACCCGCCGCATCGCCAAACTCCTCCTGACCTGAGGTGCGGCCCGCCCGATCACCGCCGGGCAGCGTCACCGAGCCTGGTCAGGCTGCCCACCCGGCGCGGCAGCGGGAGCCGGAACACGCACCATGCCGTGCCCGTAGAACCCGTTGTACCCCTCGTACCCGGCGCAGTACGCGTCCTGAAGCCCGTCCCCGGTCAGGTCGTAGTCGGCCGGGCACGGCATCGGCATCGCCTGCGCCTCCATCGTCCGCCGCAGCTGGCGGGGGCCGGCCTCCTCCGATGCGGACGCCAGCAGCGCCAGCACCCCGGTCACGTGCGGTGCCGCCATCGACGTCCCGCACAGCGGCGCGTATCCGCCCGGCACCGTCGACAGCACGCACTCGCCCTTCTCGCCGCCCGGCGCGGTGACGTCGATCACGCCCAGCCCGTACGAGCTGTACCCCGCCTTCACCCGGTCCGCGCCGACGGCCGACACCGCGACGACGTCCCGCAGCCCGGCCGGCAGGGCTTCGCACCCGCTGCTCGCGCCCCGCGCCCCCGACCGCGCCGACGGCGTCAGGTCGACGGCCTCGTTCGTCGCCGCCGCCACGTTCAACGTCCCCGCCGACGTGCTGTACTCCACCGCCCGGGCCAGCACCTCGTGCACGACTTCACGGTCGTTGCCGCGGATGCACGACAGCGACCACGGGTTGACGAAGAAGCTGCTGTTCGTCACCCGCATGTGCCGCGCGGCCGCCCACATCAGCCCGCACACCGCGGCCTCCGGGGCGGCGTACCCGCGGTCGTCGATCACCTTCACCGACGCCACTCGCACCCCGGGCGCCACACCCGTCACGCCGCGCCCGTCGTCGGCCGCCGCGATGATCCCCGCCACGTGCGTCCCGTGCACCGACGTCGTCGGCTCCCACGCCGACGGCGACCGGTCGGGCGCGCCCGTCAGGCAGCCGGCGGAGTCGTCGCGGTCGATGGCGTCGCCCAGGTCCGGGTGGTCCGGGTCGATCCCGGAGTCGAGCACCCCGACGACGACGTCCCGGCGGCCCGCGAAGTCGGCCGGCGCCCCGATCATCCGCATGTCCCACTGCTGCCCGCTCAGGTCGGCGCCGGGGACGCGCGCCGGGTCGGTGGCCGGCAGCGCGGCCCGCGCGGGCTGCGGCTTGACTTCGGCGGCGCGCTGCGCGGCCAGCCGCTCGGCCTGCGCGCTGAACGCCCGGTCGAGCCCGATCCGCCCGCCGAAACCCGGGTCGCCGGAGGTGGCGACGGCGACCGCGATCTGCGGGTAGTACACGGTGGTGGCTCCGCAGGCGCGGTCGATTTCCGACCGGGCCGCGGCCTCGGAGGTGCCGCGGTCGAAGGCGACGACGTAGCGGAGGGCCCGGCCGTGGGCGCAGCCGGACTCGGCGGCCGCCGCCGGACCGGCGGTGACGCATCCCGAAAGCACCATGACGGTGCACACGGCCGCTCGCAGCGGCCGCGCCAGCAGGGACACCGGACCTCCCACCGGATGCAGGAACCGCGGGTGCCGGCGCGCGAGATCCCGGTCACCCCGAGCCGCACCGTAGCCACACGGCGCCCGGCGGACAAGCGCTCGGGCGAAGTTCCCCCGGCCGTGGGCCGGTACGGCACGCCCGGGTGCCTGCGGGAGGTACCGAGTACACCGGAGTGGTCACCCGGTGTGGGATACTCGGGGTGGCCGCTGGGCCGCGGGGCGCACGTGAGAGGTGCTGCCTGCGGCGTTGTGGCCCGGTGATGTGCATGAACAGCGTGACGCGCGTCGCCGCCCGCGAACCGGGCGGCTGGACGACGTGGCAGGCGGCCCGGGGGCCGCGCAAGCCTGGCCAAGCACGCCGCCGAGCAGACCTTTGGCCGGGTTGCGCCCCACCGGAAGCGGTGGTGCGGCGCCCGGTTGTCGGGCAAGGATTCCCGCCGCTGGTGACCACCACGGCGGAACGAACAGAAAGGGGCCCCTGCGCGGCCGCGTCCCTGCCGGTGCGAACCGGCAGACGCGCCCGGGGGCGGAGGAGACACATGTCGAACGCGGAAACACCCGCCGAGCACACCGGCGGGAATCCCGCCACACCCGCGGGCGGCCCGCTGGCCGACCTGCCCGCCCGGATCCGGGTGCACGCGCTGGCCAAGCTGCTCGAGTCGCACAGCCGGGACGTCCTCGCGAAGCTCGCCGAGCTGGGCGAAAGCGTGCGCAGCGCGCAGTCGAGCGTGACCAGGGAAGTGGCGCTCAAGGTGGCCGAGGCCTTCGCGCCCGGTGAGACCGGCGAGACCGGTGAGACGGAAGACACGGCGGCCGAGCCCGTCGCGCCGGCCCAGCCCGCCGAGACCCGCCCGCCGGTGCCCGAGGTGCCGGTCGCCGAGGCCGAGAAGCCGCGGCCGCGCCAGAAGACCCGCGCGCACCTGCCGGTGTTCGCCGCACCGTCGCCGGTCTTCCTGCCGCCGGAGCCGGCCGAGCCCGCCGCCAAGCCGGCCCGCAAGCCGGCCGACCCGTTCGCGGAGCCGCCGTCGCGCCCCGAGCCCGAGGTGGCCGAGGAAGAGACCGAAGACACCACGCCGGGCACCGACACCGGCGCCGATGAGGACGGCGAGGACGCCGGCAGCCGCCGTCGCCGCCGCCGGGGCCGTCGCGGCCGTGGCCGTGGCAAGGGCGCCGAGGGCGGCGACGAGACCGCCGAAACCGAGGACGACCAGGCCGAGGAGCAGCCGCGCCGCAAGGCTCGCAACGGCGACGAAAAGCCCGAAGCGGACACCGAAGAGGCCGAGGACGCCGCCGAGTCGTCTGCGGACGCCGAGAGCGACGCGGACGAGGGTGAAGGCGGCAGCCGCCGTCGGCGTCGTCGCCGTCGCCGCAAGGGCTCGGACGGCGAAGACGCCGCCGAGAGCACCGACGACCCGCCCAACACCGTCACCCACGTCCGGCAGGCGAAGGCCGAGCAGCCCGAGCGCCCGGCGCGCGACGAGGTGCGCAGCGTCCGCGGGTCGACCCGGCTGGAAGCCAAGCGCCAGCGCCGCCGCGACGGCCGCGAGGCGGGCCGCCGCCGCGCCCCGATCCTGTCCGAGGCCGAGTTCCTGGCCCGCCGGGAGTCGGTCGAGCGCACGATGGTCGTCGCCGAGCACGGCGACTCCACCCAGATCGCGGTGCTCGAGGACGGCGTCCTCGTCGAGCACTTCGTGACGCAGTCGGGCTCCGGCTCGATCGTCGGCAACGTCTACCTCGGCCGCGTCCAGAACGTGCTGCCGAGCATGGAAGCCGCGTTCATCGACATCGGCCGCGGCCGCAACGCCGTGCTCTACGCCGGCGAGGTCGACTGGGACGCCGCCGGCCTGGAGGGCAAGGCCCGCAAGATCGAGCAGGCGCTCTCCACCGGCGACTCCGTGCTGGTCCAGGTGACCAAGGACCCGGTCGGGCACAAGGGCGCCCGGCTGACCACGCAGATCTCGCTGCCCGGCCGCTTCCTCGTGTACGTCCCCGCGGGCGGCGCCACCGGCATCTCCCGCAAGCTGCCGGAGAACGAGCGCCGCCGGCTCAAGGACATCCTCAAGCGGATCGTCCCGGAGGACGCGGGCGTCATCATCCGCACCGCCTCCGAGGGCATCGGCGAGGAGGAGCTGGGCCGCGACGTCGACCGCCTGAAGGCGCAGTGGGACGTCATCAAGGAGAAGGCCGCCGCCGGTTCCGGCAAGAAGGGCGGCGCGCCGACCATGCTCTACGAAGAGCCGGACCTGCTGGTCAAGGTCGTGCGTGACCTCTTCACCGAGGACTTCACCAAGCTGGAGATCCAGGGCAACCGGTCCTGGGAGACGATCAACGGCTACGTCAGCCACGTCGCCCCGGAGCTCACCGAGCGCCTCAAGCGCTACACCGGCACCGGCAGCGCGTTCGCCGACCACCGGATCGACGAGCAGATCACCAAGGCGCTCGACCGCAAGGTCTGGCTGCCGAGCGGCGGTTACCTGGTCATCGACCGCACCGAGGCGATGACCGTGATCGACGTCAACACCGGCAAGTTCACCGGTTCGGGTGGCAACCTCGAGGAGACGGTGACCCGCAACAACCTGGAGTCGGCGGAGGAGATCGTCCGCCAGCTCCGGCTGCGGGACATCGGCGGCATCATCGTCATCGACTTCATCGACATGGTGCTCGAGTCCAACCGCGAGCTGGTGCTGCGCCGCCTCACCGAGTGCCTCGGCCGCGACCGCACGCGCCACCAGGTCGCCGAGGTCACGTCGCTCGGCCTGGTGCAGATGACGCGCAAGAAGATCGGCACCGGCCTGCTGGAGGCGTTCTCGACGCCGTGCGAGCACTGCAAGGGCCGGGGCGTGCTCGTCTCGACCGAGGTGCAGCGCACGAGCGGCGGCTCTGCGCAGTCCCACGGCGGCGGCAACGGCAACGGTGGCGGCAACGGCGGCGGCGGGGAGAAGAGCTCCCGCCGGTCGCGGGGCCGCGGCAAGGGCGAGGAGGCCGCCAAGGAGCAGGCCGAAGCCGCCAAGGCCGAGGTCCACGCCGTCCCGACGCCGGAGCAGCGGGAGTCGATCGCGTCCGCGGTGGCGGCGATGGCGAACGCGTCGAAGGCCGCCAAGGAGCACGACCACGGCGCGCTGAACGGCAACGGGCCCGTCCCGGAGCCGGCCAGGGAGGTCGCGGACGTCCCGGCGACCACGGAGGCCGACGAGACGCCGGTGGCGGCCGAGCCGCCCGCCGAGCCCGCCCAGGAGGTCGCCGGCACCCCGGTGACCACCGAGGCCGACGAGGTCCCGGTGCCGCAGGAGCAGGAACCCGATGTCGAGCGGTCTTCGGCGCCGGAACCGGCCGAAGAGCCGGTCACCGACGTCAGCGTGCCCGAACCGGCCGTGCGCTCCACCCGGCGCCGTCCGCGCCGGGCGGCGTCGCGGCCGGCGGGCCCGCCGGTGCACGCCTCCGACCAGAGCAAGTGAACAACTAGGGGGACCCCGGTGGTAACGCACCGGGGCACCCCACGTAACCTGTAGTACGGCCTGCCACCAGAGCAGGTCGCCTGCGCGAGTCCAGGACCGCCGTTCCATCAGGTGGGCCGATCGCGCGGAGCCCCCACCCATTGTCGAGTAATGCAGGAGACTTCCGTGTCGGCGTACGCGATCGTCAAGACCGGCGGCAAGCAGTACAAGGTGGCCGTCGGCGACGTCGTCGAGGTCGAGAAGCTCGAGGGCGAGCCGGGCACCGAGCACATCCTCCCCGCCGTTTTGTACGTCGACGGTGGCGAGGTCACCACGGACGCCGACGCGCTGGCGAAGGTCTCGGTCACCGGCAAGGTCGTCGAGCAGACCAAGGGTCCGAAGATCCGGATCCACAAGTTCAAGAACAAGACGGGCTACCACAAGCGCCAGGGTCACCGGCAGAAGCTGACCCGCGTCGAGGTCACCGCCATCTCCCTGTAAGGGTTTCTCCGGATCTTCGTAAGAAAGAGGACTGAGCTATGGCTCACAAGAAGGGTGCATCCAGCTCCCGCAACGGTCGTGACTCGAACGCGCAGCGCCTCGGCGTCAAGCGCTTCGGCGGCCAGGAGGTCAACGCGGGCGAGATCCTCATCCGCCAGCGCGGCACCAAGTTCCACCCCGGCGTGAACGTCGGCCGTGGCGGCGACGACACGCTGTTCGCCCTGGCCGCCGGCGCGGTCCAGTTCGGCGAGAAGCGTGGCCGCAAGACGGTCAACATCGTGCCGTCGGAAGCCTGATTCGGCTTCTGTCTAGACCTCTGACGAGGGGTGGGGCCGGAATATCCGGTGCCACCCCTCGTTTGTTTTGTTCGTACCCCGTTCGTTGAGTGAAGTGAGGCAGAGTCATGGCGTCCCGGTTCGTGGACCGCGCGGTCATCCACCTGACCGCCGGTGACGGGGGCAACGGCTGTGCCTCGGTGCACCGCGAGAAGTTCAAGCCCCTCGGCGGCCCCGACGGCGGCAACGGCGGCAACGGCGGCGACGTCCTGCTGGTCGTCGACCCCAACGTGCACACCCTGCTCGACTTCCACTTCCGCCCGCACGCCAAGGCCGGCAACGGCAAGATGGGCCAGGGCAGCAACCGCGCCGGCGCGGCGGGGGAGACGCTGGTGATGAAGGTGCCCTCCGGCACCGTCGTGTTCACCGAGGACGGCGAGATGGTCGCCGACCTGATCGGCCCGGGCACCACATTCGTCGCCGCCCAGGGCGGGCGCGGCGGGCTCGGCAACGCGGCCCTCGCGTCGAAGGCCCGCAAGGCCCCCGGGTTCGCCCTGCTGGGCGAGCCGGGCGAGGCCCGCAGCCTGACGCTGGAGCTGCGCTCGGTCGCCGACGTCGGCCTCCTCGGGTTCCCGTCCGCCGGCAAGTCGTCGCTGATCTCGGTGCTGTCCGCGGCCAAGCCGAAGATCGCCGACTACCCGTTCACCACGCTGGTGCCGAACCTCGGCGTCATCACCGGCGGCGACACGGTGTTCACGATGGCCGACGTGCCCGGCCTCATCCCCGGCGCGTCCGAGGGCAAGGGCCTGGGCCTGGACTTCCTCCGCCACATCGAGCGGTGCGCGGTGCTGGTGCACGTCGTCGACTGCGCGACCCTCGAGCCGGGCCGCGACCCGCTGTCCGATGTGGACGCGCTGGAGGCGGAGCTGGCCAAGTACACGCCGAGCCTCGGCGGGAAGCTCGAAGAACGTCCGCGCGTGGTCGTCCTGAACAAGATCGACGTCCCGGAGGCGGCCGAGCTCGCCGAGTTCGTGCGCCCGGACTTCGAAGCCCGCGGTCTCCAGGTGTTCGAGGTCTCGACGGCCTCGCGCAAGGGCTTGCGCGAGCTGACGTTCGCCTTGGCCGCCATCGTCGAGAAGTACCGCGAGGCGCAGCCGGTGCTGGAGCCGGAGAAGATCGTCCTGCGGCCGCTCGCCGTCGACGACTCCGGCTTCACCGTCGAGGTCGACCCGGAGGAAGAGGGCGCGTTCATCATCCGTGGCGCCCGTCCGGAGCGGTGGATCCGCCAGACCGACTTCGGCAACGACGAGGCGGTCGGCTACCTCGCCGACCGGCTCAACCGCCTCGGCGTCGAGGACGAGCTGGCCAAGCTCGGCGCGCGGCCGGGGAGCCCGGTCACGATCGGCGACGTCCAGTTCGAGTGGGAGCCGTCGACGCCTTCGGTGGCGGTCCACCTGTCCGGGCGCGGCACCGACGTCCGGCTGGAGCGCACCGACCGCGTCGGCGCGGCCGAGCGCAAGGAAGCCCGCCGGGTGCGGCGGGCCGGCTCGGACTCGGAGGACGACGAGCTGGACCTCGACGCGTGAGCGGCACTCGCGAGGCCATCGCTGCGGCGCGGCGCCTGGTCGTCAAGGTCGGCTCGTCGGCGCTGACGACGGCCGGCAGCGGGCTCGACGTGGCCCGGCTGGACGCGCTGGTCGACGCGATCGCCGAGCGCGTCGCGCGGGAAGCCCAGATCGTCCTGGTGTCCTCGGGCGCGATCGGCGCCGGCCTCGCCCCGCTTTCCCTGGGCAAGCGGCCCCGCGACTTGGCGACCCAGCAGGCGGCGGCGAGCGTGGGGCAGCTGCAGCTGGCGCACGCATACGCCGAGTCGTTCGGCCGGTATTCGCTGACGGTCGGCCAGGTGCTGCTGACGTCCGATGACGTCGTCCGCCGTTCCCACTACCGCAACGCACAGCGCACGTTCTCGCGGCTGCTGGCGTTGGGCGCGGTCCCGGTGGTCAACGAGAACGACACGGTGGCGACCGAGGAAATCCGCTTCGGCGACAACGACCGCCTGGCGGCCCTGGTGGCCCACCTGATCGGCGCCGACGCGCTGATCTTGCTGTCCGATGTGGACGGCCTGTACGACGGAGATCCCCGCGGCGGCGCGACCCGCAAGCTGACCGAGGTGCTCTCGGAGTCCGATGTGGACGGAATCTCGGTCGGCATGTCCAGCTCGGGCCTGGGAACGGGCGGCATGGTCTCCAAGCTCGCGGCGGCCCGGACGGCGGCGGGAGCGGGCATTCCGGTCCTGCTGGCGGCGGCTTCGGAGGCCTCGGCGGCGTTGACATCGGCGTCCCCGGGCACGGCGTTCGCCCCGGCGGACACCCGCCTGTCGGCCCGCCGCTTCTGGCTGGGCTACGCGGCGGACACGACGGGCAAGCTCCGCCTCGACGACGGCGCGGTGACGGCGGTGGTCCGCCGCCGCCGCTCCCTGCTGGCGGCGGGCATCACGGGCGTGGACGGCGAATTCCAGGCCGGCGACGTGGTCGACCTGGTCGACGCGAAGGACCGCCCGGTGGCCCGCGGAGTGGTCGCCTTCGACGCCACGGAACTCCCGGACCTGATCGGCCGGTCGACCCCGGAGCTGCCGGAGGAGCAGCGGCGAGAGGTCGTCCACGCCGACGACCTGGTCCCGCTGCGCCGCTAGAAGCCGCCCCCGCCGGCTCCATCGCCAACGAGACCGCCACCCCGACCGCGCGGCGCCGGCTCCAGCGGCCCCGCGCGGCCGATCGCGCGGCGCTGGCGAGTCCCCGCCGCCCCGCGCTCGCGGTCCCGTCGCCCACCCCTCCACGCGCGGTCCTCGCCCTACCCGGCGCCTTCACCGAAAAGCGCCATCACCCGAGCGAGACCAGCCGGGCACCGCCGTCGGCTTCCAGCACCGTTCCGGTCAGATTCCGGTTCGTCGCCGCCAGCGTCACCACCTCCGCCACGTCGTCCGCCGTCGCCACGCGCCGTGCCGGGATCGAAGCCGCCGTCTGCGCGAAGAACCCCTCCCGCACCTCCGCCGGGAATCCGCTCCACCACGCCGTGTCCACCACCCCCGGCGAAACCGCGTTCACCCGCCGCGGCGCCAGTTCCACCGCCAGCGGCTTGACCAGCGCTTCGATCGCCGCGTTCAGGGCGCCGATCCCGGCCGTGCCCGCCATGGCCGCGCGAGCCGTGATCGCGCTCAGCAGCGTGATCGACCCGTCCGCGGCCAGGTGTGGCAGCACCGCCTGGACCGTGGTCAGGTGCGCCCAGAACTTCGCGTCGAACGCCCGCCGCAGCATCGCCAGGTCCAGCGCCTCGATCGGCCCCATGCCCTCCACGCCGGACAGGCTCACCACCAACACGTCGACCGTCCCCAGCGACGAGGCCAGTGCGCCCATCGCCGTGGCGTCGCCGCCGTCCGCCTGGTGCCCGGTCAGCGACGGGTCACTCGCGGCCACGTCGTCCAAGCGCTCCTTCCCCCGTCCGGTGACGTGGACGGTGTACCCCCGTTCGTGCAGCCGCCGCGCGGTCGCCAGGCCGATGCCCGAAGTGCCGCCGGCGACGAGTGCGATGCTCATGCTTGTTCCCCATTTCGAACCGGTACGTCTCGTTTCGAAATCGACGCTACCATCGGATCCCATGACCGACCAGACCCGTCCCGGCCGCAAGCGCAGTGAGCAGAGCCGGCTGGCGATCCTCGCCGCCACGCTCGACCTGGTCGCGGAGGCGGGCTACGGCACCCTGACCGTCGAAGGCATCGCCGCGCGCTCCGGCGTCGGCAAGCAGACGATCTACCGCTGGTGGCCGTCGAAGGCCGACGTCCTCCTCGACGCGCTCGCGACGAAGGCCGACCTGCAGATCCCGATCCCCGACGAAGGGTCCTTCCGCGCCGATCTCGGGCACTTCCTGGACAGCACGTTCGAACTGGGGGAGAAGAACCAGGTCGCGGACACCCTCCGGGCGCTGATGGCGCAGGCGCAGCTCGATCCGGAGTTCGGCAAGCGGTTCCGCGAGGACTTCCTGTACCGCCGCCGCGAAGCGCTGGGCACGATCGTCGCCCGCGCCCGCGAGCGCGGCGAACTGCCCGCGGGCGTCGCGCCCGGCACGGTCGTCGACGTCGTGTTCGGCACGCTCTGGTACCGGCTCCTCGCGACGCGGGAGCCGATCGGCCGCGGCCTGGCCGGCGAACTGGTGACGCTGCTAGCGGATCACGGCGCCTCGACCGCCGAAATCCGGTAGCGCGCCACCGACGCTTCCAGGATCCGCGCCGTCTGCTCGTCCGACGGCCCGGAGCCGCGGAACCGTTCGAGGTCCGCGTCGGATGCCCAGCGCTCGTACACCGTGATCCGGCCGGGGTCGAGCAGGTCGGCGCCCAGCGCGTACTCCAGGCAACCGGGCGCCTCCCGGGCGAGCCGGACGGCTTCGGCGCAACTGTCCAGGTAGGCGGCCCGGTCGTCGGGAGCCACGGCGAGCCAGCCGGCGACGATGATCACGACGTGATCCGGTCCGCTTTGATCGTGAGCAGCAGCCGCGTCTGGTCGCGCCCGCCCCACCACGGGTACGGGCCGCCGAGGTAACGCTGTGCAAGCTCTTCGATGTGCTCGACGGCGCCGTCCTCGGTCATGTCCAGGACCCGCCCGCGGATCGCGTAGTAGCGCGACGGCCGTTCACGGTCGGCGACGTTCAGCGCCACCCGCGGGTCGCGCGCGATGTTGCGCTGCTTCTGGTGGCCCAGCACGGTGTTGACGAGGATGTGCGTGCCGTCGGTGTCCACCCAGGTCTGGGTGAGCTGCGGCGAACCGTCCGGCATCACCGTCGACAGAAAGCAGAGGCTGGGCCCGCGCAGCAGCGTGAGCAGGTCGCCGGGCAGTTCCACAGTGGTCTCCCGCTAGAGCTGGTCGGGCGCTTCGATCCCGAGCAGGGAAAGCCCGAGCGCGAGCGTGTTCGACGTCAGCGTAGTCAACCTCAGCCGTGACGCGCGCAGTGACGGCGAAGGCGCCTTCAAGACCGGACATTCCTCGAAGAACCGCGAGAAGGCAACCGCCGTCTCGTACAGGTACGTACAGAGCTTGTGCGGCGCGTACGCGCTTGTCGCCGCCTTCAGTGCTTCGCCGAACCGGAGCAGCTTCAGTGCCAGCGCGCGTTCCGCCGGTGCTTCGAGCTCGATTCCGGTCCCGTCGGGCAGGCCGCCCGCCTTCCGGAGGATCGACTGCGTCCGCGCGTGCGCGTACTGGAGGTACACCGACGTGTTGCCCTCCTTGGCCAGCATCCGGTCCCAGGCGAAGACGTAGTCGCGCTCGCGGTCGCCGGACAGGTCCGCGTACTTGACCGCGCCGATGCCGACCGCCCGCGCGACTTCGGCCTGGCCCGTGGCGCCGAGCTCACTGCGTTCGGCGACCACCGCCGCGGCCTGCGTGACGGCTTCGGTGAGCAGGTCGGCCAGTTTGACGGTCTCGCCGGCCCGGGTCCGCATGGCCTTGCCGTCCGCGCCCAGCACCGTGCCGAAGCCGATGTGCTCGGCGTGTCCGGTCAGCCAGCCCGCCGCGCGGCAGGCGGCGAACAGCATCGCGAAGTGCTGCGCCTGCGGTGTCCCGACGACGTAGAGCAGATCGGTGGCGCCACGCTCGGCCGTCCAGTACCGGACGGTCGCCAGGTCCGTGGCGGCGTACCCGTAGCCGCCGTCGCGCTTGCGGACGATCAGGGGCAGCCGGTCGCCTTCGCGGTTGCGGAACCCTTCGGGGAACACGCAGATCGCGCCGTCGCTGACTTCCGTCAGCCCGGCTTCTTCGAGGTCGTCTACGACCGAGGCGAGGTAGGGGTTGTAGAAGCTCTCACCGTAGATGTCCTTGTCCGTCAGGGAAATGCCGAGCAGCGCGTAGACCTCGTTGAAGTGCCGGGTCGACTCGTCGACGAGCTCCTGCCAGACGGCAAGGGTGTCTTCGTCGCCGCTCTGCAGCTTGACGACCCTGGTGCGCGCCCGCGTCGCGAACGCTTCGTCGCTGTCGAACTTCCGGCGCGCTTCGCGGTAGAAGGCGTCGAGGTCGGCGATCGCGCGTTGCCCGGCGGAGACGTCGAGAAGGTGCTCGATGAGCATGCCGAACGGCGTGCCCCAGTCGCCGAGGTGGTTGTGCGGCAGCACTTCGTGTCCGGCGAACCGCAGCAGGCGGGTGAGCGCGTCGCCGATCACGGACGAGCGCAGGTGCCCGACGTGCATCTCCTTGGCGACGTTCGGGCTGCTGTAGTCGAGCGCGATCCGCCGCGGCGCCGTGGTTTCCGGCACGCCGAGACGCGGATCGCCGAGCAACCCGCCGGCCGTCGCTTCGAGCCACTCTTTGCGCAGCACGAAGTTCAGGAATCCCGGCCCGGCGACGTCCGGCGGATCGGCGATCCCGTCGAGTTCCAGCACTCCGGCGATGAGCGCGGCCACCTCGCGCGGCGGACGGCCGAGCCGCTTGCCCAGGCTCATCGCGAGGTTGGCCTGGAAGTCGACGCCGTCGCGTGGCGACGCCTGGACGAGCGCCTGCTCCGGCGTCAGTTCGACGTCGAGTGCCCGGCCGGCGGCGGCCACCACGCGGCGCGCCAGCTCCTCGGTAACGTCGGCGGTCTGCTGCACAGTGTCCCTCCTTCGGCTCGGTCACGGAAACCCGCACCCTAGCGAGCGTGAGCGGCCGATGCCGAAGGGTTTACCGCAGCTCGCTGCCCTTGGTTTCCGGGAGCGTGAGGATGACCGCGAAGGCGATCGCGGCGCCCACGGCGACGTACCAGAAGTAGAGCGTCTGCGACACCGTGCCGAACAGGGTGATGAGCAGGGGAGCGGTGCCACCGAAGATCGCGACGGTCAGGTTGTACCAGGCCCCGATGCCGAGCCCGCGCAGTTCGGTGGGGAACAGCTCGCTCATGATGGCCGGCGCGATCGACGTCATCGCCGTGTACAGCCCGAGCCCGACGCAGAACACCACGAGCAGCCCGCCGACCCCCGGACCGATCAAAGTGGACAGCGGCACGACGGCGACCGCGGTCGCCCCGGACCAGACGAGCAGCTGAGGTTTCCGGCCGAACCGGTCCGACAACGCCCCGAGCGGGTACTGCAGCGCGATGAACAACGCCGTGCCGACGGACAGGGCGAGGAAGACGGTATCGGCGTCGGCGTGCCGGTTCTTCACGGCGAACGACGTGAGCGCGCTGAAGAACGTGTAGTAGCAGAGGGTCGACAGCATCGTGAAGCCGACGAGCCTGCCGACCGCCTTGGGGTGGTGGGTCAGGGTCGTCAGCAGCGGCCGCTCGATCTTGCGCGCCTTGGTCTTCGTCTGCTCGAACAGCTCGGTCTCGGCGAGGCTGCGGCGCAGCCACAGCCCGACCAGGCCGAAGACGCCGCCCAGCAGGAACGGCAGCCGCCAGCCCCACGACGCGAGCTGTGCCTTGTCCAGCGTCCGGGCCAGCACGTAGCCGAGCACGGTCGCGACGAGCACCGCCGAGCCGGTCGAGATGTAGAAGAACGCCGAGTACCGGCCGCGACGCTCCGGAGGCGCGATCTCGCCCAGGTAGGCCGACGCGTTCGACACCTCACCGCCGAGCGACAGCCCCTGGGCGACGCGCGCGAGCAGCAGCAGGATCGGCGCGAGCCAGCCCACCTGCGCGAACGTCGGCAGCAGCCCGATCGCCACCGACCCGCCCGCCATGAGCAGGATGGTGAGGATCATGGCCGGTTTCCGCCCGCGGGTGTCGGCGAACCGCCCGAGCAGCACGCCGCCGAGCGGCCGGAAGAAGAACGCCAGCGCGTAGGTCGCGAAGGTGTTGATCAGGGCCAGCGTGTCGTTCCCGGCCGGGAAGAACGCACTGGCGAAGTAGATGCTGAACGTCGCGTAGATCGTCCAGTCGAACCACTCCAGCGCGTTCCCGGCGCTCGCGGCGAACAGCTTGCGCACCGGCAGCCGGTGGCGCTGCGACACCTCGACGGCGGATTCGGTCATGGCGGCCTCCACGTCACCCGAAGGTGGAACGGGACTTTGCCACATCCGTTCGCAGTGCGAAAGGTTCCAACCGCTCTCCCTTCTCCTAAGCCGTGCTGGCCAGCGCGAACGGGAGTACCGCGGGCGCCCCGGCCCGTCGCAGCAGCCGTGCGGCCAGCGTCATCGTCCAGCCGGTGTCGATGACGTCGTCCACCAGCAGCACCGGCCCGGACGGCAGCGTCGCCGCCAGGTCGGCCGGCATGCTCAGCCGCCGCCACAGGTCGGCCAGCCGCTGCGCGCTGTTCGCCTGACGCGGCGGCGGGCCGTCCGCGTCGAGCGCGCCGAGGAAGTCCAGCCTGCCGATCTCGGCCAGCCGGGTCGCCAGGCTGTAGACCAGCTGCGGCCGCGTCGACGACGGCACCGCCACCACCGCCACCGGCCGTTGCGCCCACTGCCAGCCGGCGAGCACCTGGACGCAGGCCTGGAACACCGAATCCGGGACCTCGGCGTCCACCGCCTGCGGCCCGACGAGCTCCCGCAGCCGGTTGCCCCACCCGACGTCGGTGAGCCGCCCGAGCACCTGACCGGGCTCGGCCTGGTCGTCGGCCGAGATCCGCCCGGACACCGGGACGTCCAAAGAGGACATCCCGGTGGGCCACTGCTTCCGTGGCGCGACCTCGACACCCGGGCGTTGCAACCGCTCCCGGGTCGCGTCGACGACCTCGTCCGCCACCGCCGTGTCCCAATGCTGCCCGGTGCAGTTGTCGCACCGCCCGCACGGCGCCGCTTCGGGGTCGTCGAGCTGGCGGCGCAGGTATTCCATCCGGCAGCCGCCGGTCGCGAGGTAGCCGAGCATCGCCTCCTGCTCGCGGTCGCGCGCCTCCGCGACCCGCCGGTACCGCCCGCGGTCGTACTGCCAGTCCTCGCCCGTGCTCGTCCAGCCGCCCTTGACGCGCCGGACCGCACCGTCGACGTCCAGGACCTTGAGCACCATTTCCAGCCGGGACCGGGAAAGCTCGACCGACGGCTCGAGCGCGGCCGTCGACAGTGGACGGTCGGCGTAGGAAAGGGTGTTCAGCACCTGGGTCACCCGCAGCTCGTCCGGGAAGGCCAGCGACCCGAAGTACGCCCAGATCGCCTTGTCCTCCTCGCCGGGCAGGAGCACGACCTCGGCCCGCTCCACGCCACGCCCGGCGCGGCCGACCTGCTGGTAGTAGGCGATCGGCGACGACGGGGCGCCGAGGTGCACGACGAACCCGAGGTCCGGCTTGTCGAACCCCATGCCCAGCGCGGACGTCGCGACCAGGGCCTTGACGCGGTTGCCGAGCAGGTCGTCCTCGGCGGCCTGCCGGTCGGCCGGGTCGGTCTTGCCGGTGTAGGCCGCCACCGGGTAGCCGCGGTCCTTCAGCAGCGACGCGACGTCGTGCGCCGCCGCCACGGTCAGCGTGTAGATGATCCCGGACCCGGGCAGTTCGGCCAGGTGCTCGGCGAGCCAGGCCAGCCGCGCCTGCGACGTCGGCAGCCGGCACACCGACAGGCGCAGGCTTTCCCGGTCGAGGCTGCCGCGCAGCACCAGCGTGTCCGCGCCGGTGCCGAGGCCCAGCTGCTCGGCGACGTCGGTGACCACGCGGTCGTTCGCGGTCGCCGTCGTCGCCAGGACCGGCACGCCTTCCGGGAGATCACCGAGCAGCGTGCGCAGCCGCCGGTAGTCCGGCCGGAAGTCGTGGCCCCAGTCCGAAATGCAGTGCGCCTCGTCGACCACCAGCAAGCCGGTGCTCGCGGTCAGCTTCGGCAGCACGTTGTCGCGGAAGTCCGGGTTGTTCAGCCGTTCGGGGCTGACCAGCAGGACGTCCACCTCGCCGGCCGCGACCGACGCCTGGACCTGGTCCCATTCCTGCGGGTTCGCGGAGTTCATCGTCGCCGCGTGGATCCCGGCGCGCGCCGCCGCCGAGATCTGGTTGCGCATCAGCGCCAGCAACGGCGAGACGATCACCGTCGGCCCGCTGCCCTGTTCGCGCAGCAGGGCCGTGGCCAGGAAGTACACCGCCGACTTGCCCCACCCGGTGCGCTGCACGACCAGCGCGCGGCGCCGCTGCGCGACCAAGGCCTCGATGGCCGTCCATTGGTCTTCGCGCAGCTTCGCCGCATCGCCGGCCAGTGCCCGGAGGAGGGTCTCGGCGCGGTCGCGGAGGGCTGAGGTGGTGCTGGTCGTGTCCACGTCCCCACGTCTACCCCATGACACTGACAGAACGGGAATCGGCGGCGCCGCGAACGGAGAGTTTGCGACCGATACGAGGCGTAATGTGACTTGAATCACACCTATTGCCCGGTCGGGCGGGGTGGCGAAGAGCACCCGGCTTCCCGGCGTCCGGCCTTATAGGCTCTCCGGTCATGTCACCACGGCGGATCGGGGTCATGGGCGGCACCTTCGACCCCGTGCACCACGGCCACCTCGTCGCGGCCAGCGAGGTCCAGTCCCGGTTCGGGCTCGACGAGGTGATCTTCGTCCCCACCGGGCAGCCGTGGCAGAAGACCGCCCGCGAGGTGACCAAGGCCGAGGACCGCTACCTGATGACGGTGATCGCGACCGCGTCCAACCCGGTCTTCTCCGTCAGCCGCGTCGACATCGACCGCGGCGGCCCGACCTACACCGTCGACACGCTGCGCGACCTGCACGCCGAATACCCCGAAGACGAGCTCTTCTTCATCACCGGCGCCGACGCGCTCGAGCAGATCCTGACCTGGCACAAGGCCGACGAGCTGTTCGACTTCGCGCACTTCATCGGCGTCACGCGGCCCGGCTACCGGCTCAACTCCCACCACCTGCCCAGCGGCAAGGTGAGCCTCGTCGAGGTCACCGCGATGGCCATTTCGTCCACCGGCTGCCGCGATCGGGTCGAGCGCGGGGAGCCGGTCTGGTACCTCGTGCCCGACGGCGTCGTCCGCTACATCGCCAAAAAGGACCTTTACCGGAAGAGCGACTGAACCACCGCCGGTGCCTGCGGGTACCCTTCTCGGGCGAACCCGATCCGGAAAAGGAGCACTGTGGCAGCCACGTCCGAGGCTCGAGAGCTGGCCGTAGCGGCCGCCCACGCGGCGGCGGACAAGAAGGCCAGCGACGTCGTCGTGCTGGACGTGTCCGAACAGCTCGTCATCACCGACGCCTTCGTCATCGCCTCCGCGTCCAACGAGCGCCTGGTCGGCGCGATCGTCGACAACGTCGAGGAGAAACTGCGGGAGAGCGGCCACAAGCCGGTCCGCCGCGAAGGCGCCCGCGAAGGGCGCTGGGTCCTGCTCGACTACGTCGACGTCGTCGTGCACGTCCAGCACGTCGAAGAGCGCACGTTCTACGGCCTCGAGCGGCTGTGGAAGGACTGCCCGCGCATCGAGGTGGCCGGCCTGGAGGAACCACCCGCCGACGAGGACCCGGACGTCCCGTGAGCCCGCGGCGGCTGGTGCTCTGGCGGCACGGCGAGACGGACTACAACGCCGTCGGGCGGATGCAGGGTCACCTCGACTCGGCGCTGACCCCGCGCGGCTGGAACCAGGCCCGGTTCGCGGTGCCCGCACTGGCCCGCTTCTCCCCGGACCTCGTCATCGCCTCCGACCTGCGCCGGGCCACCGACACCGCCACCGTGCTCACCGACGCCATCGGCGTCCCCCTCCGGATCGACAAGCGGCTGCGCGAGACGCACCTGGGCGAATGGCAGGGCCTCACCGGCGAGCAGGTCGACAAGGCCTACCCCGGTGAACGCGACCGCTGGCGCACCGACGCGACCTGGGCCCCGCCGGGCGGCGAGAGCCGGGTCGACGTCGCCGAGCGCGCCGTCGAGGTCGTCACGGACCTGCAGCAGGCCAATTCCGCGGTGGGCGAAACCGTGCTGCTGGCCGCGCACGGCGGGCTGATCATCGCGCTGACCGCGCGGCTGCTGGACCTGCCGGTCGGCACCTGGCCGTCGTTCGGTGGCATCTCGAACTGCCACTGGGTCGAGCTGGGGCGTCGCGACGGGAAGTGGCGGCTGCACGCCTACAACGCGGGGATGCACGGCTAGCCGATGGGGCCGCGCCTGCTGGTGTTCGGCGATTCGCTGAGCTTTCACGGTCCCGAAGGACCCTGCGCCGCCGACGAGCCGCGGCTGTGGCCCAACGTCGCGGCCGCCGCTCTCGGTGGCACCGCCGACCTGGTGGCGGGGATCGGCTGGAACGCCCGGGACGCCTGGTGGTCGCTGACCGGCGACCCGCGCGTCTGGGCCGACCTGCACCACGTCGACGCGGTCGTGTTCGCGATCGGCAGCATGGACACGCTGCCCTCGCCGTTGCCGACCTACCTGCGCACCGGGCTGCGCTACCTGCGGCCCGACCCGGTGCGGCGCGTCGTGCGGAAGGCTTACCTCGCGGCGCAACCGCGGCTGGCGGTGGCGCTGCGCGGCCGGCCCGCGGTGCTGCCGGCCAAGCTCACCGTGCAGTACCTCGACACCGCCGTGGGCGCGCTGCGCGTCCTGCGGCCGGAGCTGCCGATCTTCGGCTGGCTGCCGTCGGTCCACCGCGCCGCGGCCTACGGCGGCGTGCACACGGCGCGCCCGGCCGCGGCGGCGGCCATGGCGGCCTGGGGTGCTCGGGCCGGAGTTCCGCTGCTGGACCTCGAAGCCGTGGTGGGGGAGCACGTCCTCGGCGGCGAGGGCAATCCGGACGGCATGCACTGGGGCTGGAAGGGGCACGCCGCGGTGGGCGACGCGATGTCCGTGTTGATGGCGCCGGTGCTGGCCCCCGGCCACGTAGGCTGACGGCGTGTCGGTCGCCGTAGTCACGGATTCCACCGCCCACCTGCCGGAGGGCTTCGCCGAACGGCACGCGGTCCGGGTGGTGCCCCTGCACGTCCTGGTCGACGGCGTGGTGTCCCTCGACGGCGTCGAGACCGGGCCGGCAGCGGTCGCGGAGGCGATGAAGCAGCGGAAGATCGTCACGACGTCGCGGCCGACGCCCACCGAATTCGTCAAGGAGTACCAGGCCGCCTTCGCCGACGGCGCGGACGCGATCGTGTCGGTGCACCTGTCGCGCGAGCTGTCGGGCACCTGGGAAGCGGCGGTGCTGGCGGCGCAAGAGGTGGGGCCGGACCGCGTCCGCGTCGTCGACTCGCGGACCACGGCGATGGGGCTCGGGTTCGCGGCGCTGCACGCCGCTGCCGCGGCCAGCGAGGGAGCTTCGGCGGCCGCCGTCGAAGCCGCCGCGGTGACGGCGGCCGGCTGCTCGTCGACATTGTTCGTCGTGGAGACCTTGGACCACCTGCGCCGCGGCGGCCGGATCGGCCCGGCGGCGGCGCTGCTGGGCACGGCGCTGGCGGTGAAGCCGGTCCTGCACATGTCCGAGGGCCGGATCCTGCCGCTGGAGAAGGTCCGCACGATGAACCGGGCGGTCGCGCGCCTGGTCGAGCTGGCGGCCCAGGCAGCGGCCGAAGACGACGTCGAGCTCGCGGTCCACCACCTGGCCTCGCCGGAGCGGGCGGTCGAGCTGGCGAACCGGCTCGAAGTGGCGGTGCCGCGCTCGGCGGGGTGCGTGGTTTCCGAGCTGGGCGCGGTCATCGGGGCGCACACGGGTCCCGGGGTGCTGGGGGTGGTCGTCCAGCGGACGGTCCCGCGCGCCACACTCCCGCAGGATTGAAACACCAGGTCCCGGGCGCGCCACCGGCAATCCATCCACAACACCCCGGTTGTCCACAGGACGCCCCACCACCCCTGTCGCACCCCTCCCCACGCCCCCTAACGTCGATCGTGTGTTCGAGCAGTCCGCCCGGGATCCGGGCTCACCCGTCAACGACCGGCTCTCCTGGCTGGCCGACCAGCTCTCGCCCGATGCGAGCACGGTCGGCCCGGGCGGCCGGCTGATCCGGCGCTGGCTGCCGGGCGGACCGGCCGTGGCCGGCCGCCGCCGGTGGGCACTGGCCGGCGTCCTCGCCGCAGTGGTGGCGATCATCCTGGGCGCGGTCGCACTGGCGGGCGGCGGTCCGCCGCCGGAGCCCCCGCCCGCGCTGCCCACCGCAAAACCGGCGGCGGAGGTGCGTGCGGCACCTCCGCCGGGTCTGGTGATCAGCGTGATCGGCCGCGTCCGGTCCCCGGGCCTGGTCACGGTGCCGCGGGGCGCCCGCGTGGCGGACGTCCTGCGCGCGGCCGGCGGCCCCGAGCCGGGAGCGGACCTGGCCACCCTGAACCTCGCCCGCAAGGTAGCGGACGGCGAGCAGCTGGCGGTCGGGATTCCCGCACCACCACCGCCCCCGGACCAGGACCCGGCCTCCCCGGCGCCCGGCGCAAAGGTCGACCTCAACACGGCCTCGGCCGCCCAGCTGGACACCCTCCCGGGAGTGGGCGAGGTGATGGCCAAGCGCATCGTCCAGTGGCGCACAGACCACGGCGGCTTCACGAAGGTGGAGCAGCTGCGGGACATCGACGGCATCGGAGAGAGCAAGTTCGCCCGATTGCGAGACCAGGTGACGGTCGGATGACCACCTTCTCCGTACCCGGCTCCCAGCCCACCCGCGGCGCGGGCTCCGGCCTCAACCAGCGACTCGCCGCCTGCCCACACCCCAGCGCGGCGTCGCTGGTCTCGTCCACCAAGCCGAGCCGCCGACGGGCGGCCGGATGCGGCAGGCCGGTCATCCGCGGGCTCGCTCGCTTTTTTTGGGCGGGCGATCGGATGAGTGCCTGCTGTCGCCGGCACCCGGCCGGGCGTGTGGCTCTCCGGTCGCATGGGCTCGTTCTCAGGCTGCGGCTCGGCGCTCACCTGCATCCACGGCGCCGGTCGACCAATCCGCACCGCCCGTGGACCGGCGGGTGCAGCGGGCCGGGTGCCGGTGCTTTCGGGAGCGGTCCGCTCGCTCCCTTGCGAGATGGCAGTCCTACGGATGCCTCGTGTCGCCGGCACTCGGCAGGGCGTGCGGCTCCGCGGTCGCGTGGGCTCGCCTGCGAGCGGCGACTCGCTGCTCACCCGCATCGACAGCGCCGGTCGACCAATCCGCACCGCCCGTGGACCGGCGGGTGCAGCGGGCCGGGTGCCGGTGCTTCTCGGAAGCGGTCCGCTCGCATGCTTTCGGGAGGTGGCAGTCCGATGAGCACTCTCCCGGCATTCGAAGGCGTGCGCCATTTCTGCGGCGTGGGCTCACCTTCAAGCAGTGCCTGGTCGCCCGTCCTGCCCGCAGTCCCTTCCGTCCACCAAAGTGAGCTGCTCGCGGCCCGGCGGACACCGCTTTCCGATCGCCCACGCCTCACGAAAGCGGGGTCGCTCGCCCGAGGAGGCGGTCGGATGAGCACCTTCCCGGCACCGCGCTCCCGGTTCACCACAGCACGCACCAGCGGTGTGCCCAAGATCGCCGTCACGCAGGAGGTGACACAAGAATGACCACCCTCCCAGCAACCGACACCCGCCAGGACATGCGGCTCGTCCCGGCAGCAGCGGCCTGCTGGCTGGCAGCACTGGCCGGCTTGCTGCTCGGCTGGTGGACGGCCGTCGCGACCGGCCTGGCCACCACAATGATCGCCGGCCTCGTCCTGTGGCGAGCCCGCAACCACCCCCGCGCGCGCGACGCGGCAGCGGCCCTCCTCATCCTCGGCCTCCTCGCCGCCGGCCCGGTCGCTTGGCGAATCCGCGACGCCCAACGCGACGAGCTCCGCGCGGCAGAAGGCCTGCCGGCCGCATTGCGAGTCATCGTCGCCGAGCGCCCGAAACCCGTGCGTAGCGCGGGATACGCCGACCGCCAAGCAGGCGCCCGGTCGGTCGTCCTCGCGGCCGACGTCCGCACCGCCTCGGTCGACGGACGGCCGGTTCCTTCGTCCGGCCGCGTCCTCCTGCTGGCCCCCGTCGAGCAGTGGACGTCCCTGCTACCAGGGCAGGAGGTGACCGCGACCGGCCTGCTGATGCCGCCGCGCGGCTCGGACCTGACCGTCACGGTGCTGTCCGTACGCGGCCCACCGTCCGACCCGGGCCCGTCACCGTGGTGGCAGCGGGCTGCTGCCGAGTTGCGCACCGGGCTCCACGACCTGTGCCAGGTCCTGCCGGACGAACCCGCAGGTCTCCTCCCGGGCCTGGTGCTGGGCGACACGAGCGCGTTGTCCCCACGCGTCGAGCAGGAGTTCGTCGCCGCCGGCCTCGCGCACCTCACCGCGGTCAGCGGCGGCAACCTCGCCGTCGTCTGCGGGGCGGTCCTGCTCCTGCTGCGCCTGCTCCGGCTCGGCCCCCGGCTGTCGGCCGCCGCGGCCGGGGCGTGTCTGGCCGGGTTCCTCGTCCTGGTCGGCCCGGAGCCGAGCGTGCTGCGCGCCGGCGTCATGGCGGCCGTGGCACTCCTGGCCCTGGCGCTGGGACGCCGCGGTTCGGCACTGCCCGCGCTGGCCTTTGCGGTGTGCCTGCTGGTAGTGGCGGATCCGGCGATGGCCACGGACTTCGGCTTCGCCCTGTCGGTGTGCGCCACCGGCGGGCTGGTCCTGCTCGCGCCGCGCTGGGCCGGTGCCCTGGTTCGCCGCGGGATCCCGCCGGGGTTCGCGGAAGGGCTGGCCGTCCCGCTGGCGGCCTTCCTGGTGACGGCGCCGGTGCTCGCGGGCATGGCGGGGTCGGTGAGCCTGGTTTCGGTGCTGACCAACGTCCTCGCCGCGCCCGTCGTGGCCCCGGCGACGGTACTCGGCGTGCTGGCGACGATCACCGGTCCGTGGTGGCCGGGCGCCGGGAAACTCCTGGTGCACCTGGCCGACCCCGAGGCCCGGTGGCTGATCGCGGTGGCCCGGCACGGTGCCCGGGCTCCCGGCGCGGTCATCGCCTGGCCCGGCGGCTGGGTGGGCGGTCTCCTGGCCGCCGCCGTCCTGGCGGGGCTGGCGCTCGCGGTCCGGCACCGGAAGGTGCGGGTACTGATGGCCGTGCTCGTCGCCGGTGCGCTGCTGGTGTTCGTGCCGGTCCGGGTGGTGGCGCCGGCGTGGCCGCCGCGGAACTGGGCGATGGTCGAGTGCGACGTCGGCCAAGGCGACGCGGTCGTGCTGGCGACCGCCGAGCCGGGGCGCGCGGTCGTCGTCGATGCCGGGCCCGAGCCGGGGCCGGTCGACGAGTGCCTGCACCGGCTGGCGGTCGACCGGGTTCCGTTGCTGGTGCTGAGCCACCTGCACGC
The DNA here is from genome assembly GCF_053586895.1 of Amycolatopsis sp. NPDC003731. Lineage (NCBI taxonomy): Bacteria > Bacillati > Actinomycetota > Actinomycetes > Pseudonocardiales > Pseudonocardiaceae > Amycolatopsis > Amycolatopsis sp. NPDC003731. The sequence goes on from NZ_JBSFNC010000024.1 coordinate 80,074, forward strand.
CGACCACATCGGCGGCCTCTCCTCGGTCTTCGACGGCCGCGCGGTCGGTGCGATCGCCGTCGGCCCCGGGCGGTCGCCGGGGTGGGCGTGGCGCCAGGTCGCCGCCGAGGCCGGCCGGCGGGCAGTGCCGCTGGTCGAGCTGAGCCCGGGGGAGCGGCTGGACTGGCCGGGCCTGGCGCTCGACGTCCTCGGTCCCCGTTACGTACCGGCGCGGCAAGACGGGCCACAGGACGGCACGACGATCAACAACAGCTCGGTGGTGCTCCGAGCGGAAACCACGGCCGGCCGGGTCCTGCTGACCGGCGACGTCGAACTGGCCGCGCAGGCGGACCTGCTGGCCGACATCGGAGATCTGAAGGCGGAGGTGCTGAAGGTGCCCCATCACGGCAGCCGTTACTCGCTGCCGTCGTTCCTCGCTGCGGTGGCCCCGCGGGTGGCGTTGGTCAGCGTGGGGGCGGGAAACACGTACGGCCACCCCAGCAAGTCCACAATGGACACGCTGGTGGCGCTCGGCGCGCGAGTCACCCGCACCGATCTGGACGGCGACACCGCGGTGGTCACCGGGACGGCGATAGTCCGGCGAGGCGAGCCGCGCGGCCCGCCGCACCGCTGAGTGCCGGGGCGGGCCCGAAGCCCGCCCCGGCCGGAGCTCAGTAGCCGAGAGCCTCGTTCACGGCCGCGGCCGAGGGCGGCAGGGTGGCCTTGGGACCGACGTGGTTCTCGATCGCGTCGAGGGTCTTGAGGCCGTCGCCGGTGATCAGCAGGACCGTCTCGGCGTCCGGGTCCAGCTTGCCCGTCTCGACCAGCTTCTTCGCCGTGGCGACGGTGACCCCGCCCGCCGTCTCGGTGAAGATGCCTTCGGTGCGGGCGAGCAGGCGGATGCCCTCGACGACCTCTTCGTCGGAGACGTCCTCGATCGCGCCGCCGGTGCGGTTGACGATGTCGAGCACGTACGGGCCGTCGGCCGGGTTGCCGATCGCCAGCGAACGGGCGATCGTGTCCGGCTTCACCGGCTGGACCACGTCGTGGCCCTCGCGGAACGCGGCCGAGACCGGCGAGCAGCCGGTGGCCTGCGCGCCGAACACCTTGTACGGGCTGGCGTCCACGAGACCGAGCTGACCCAGCTCGCGGAAACCCTTGTCCACCTTGGTCAGCTGCGAACCGGAGGCGATCGGGACGACGATCTGCGGCGGGATGCGCCAGCCGAGCTGCTCGGCGACCTCGAAGGCCAGCGTCTTCGAGCCCTCCGAGTAGTACGGCCGGACGTTCACGTTGACGAACGCCCACTTCGGGTGCTCGCCGGCGAGCTCGGTGGCGAGGCGGTTGACGTCGTCGTAATTGCCGTCGATGGCGAGGAGGTCACCGTCGTACACCGCGGTGGTGAGGATCTTGGCGCGCTCGAGGGTCTTCGGGATCAGCACGACCGACCGCCAGCCGGCGCGGGCCGCGGCGGCGGCGGTCGCGTTGGCCAGGTTGCCGGTCGACGGACACGCGAGCACCTCGAACCCGAACTCGCGGGCGGCGGCCAGCGCGACGGCGACGACGCGGTCCTTGAACGAGTGCGTCGGGTTGCCGGTGTCGTCCTTGACCCACACGCGCTTGAGGCCGAGTGCCTTGGCGAGGCGGTCGGCGCGGACCAGCCGCGTCGCGCCCGGTTCGGTGTTCGGGATCTCTTCGACGTTGGACGGAACCGGAAGGAGCTTCTTGTAGCGCCAGATGTTCTTGGGGCCGGCCTCGATGTCCTCGCGGCGGACGCGGCCGAAGTCGTAGGCGACCTCGAGCGGCGAGAAGTCTTCGGCGGAGACGAATTCCGGGGCGAGCGGCTGCCGGTGGCCCTCTTCCTTCGACACCAGTTCGACGGCGGGACCGAGATCCGGGGTCTTCGTGGTGGAGGTCGTGCCGAGGGTGGCGGTCATCGCGAGGTTCCTTTCCTCATCTGCCCCGCCGAAGCGGGCCGGAATTGGCACCGTGGTCGTCAGCTACCCCGCGATCGCGGGATGACAGGCTGTACGCCGGTTGCCGGGGCTTCGTCGGGCCGTTCCCTCTGCCCCTCTGGATGAGCGGTATTCGGTTGTCGGTGCCGCGCACGCCGGATCGTCCGGGGCGGGCTGCCTCGGCTACACCGTACGACATCGCGCTCGCGCCGTGCCACGGTGGCCGCCCGACATCACCGGAGCGGGGGCATCGGAGCGCAAGTGAGAGGATTCCCGGGTGACCGCGCAAGCCACCGCCCCGGCCCCGCTGCAGCTGGTGCTGGGGGAGGAAGAACTGCTGATCGAGCGGGCCGTCCGCGAGACGCTCGCCGCCGCCCGCGCGACGGACCCCACCGCGGAGCTGACCCGCGTCCGGGTGTCCGATCTCACAGCGCCCGAGCTGGCCGAACTGGTCAGCCCGTCGCTGTTCAGCGAGGGCCGGGTGATCGTCCTCGAGTCGGCGCAGGACATCTCGCAGGAGCTGGCCGACGCCGTCGCGAGCTACCTGAAAGACCCGGCGGACGGGGTCGTGCTCGTCGTCGTGCACACCGGCGGCGGCCGCAGCAAGGCCGGCAAGTCGCTCCCGGCCGCGCTGAAGAAGGCCGGCGCCGAGGTCACCGAGTGCCCGAAGCTGACCAAGCCGGCCGAGCGGGAGCAGTTCGTGCGCCACGAGGTGCGCCGGGTGGGCGGCAAGATCGACCCGGCCGGGGTGGCCGCCCTCCTCGACGCTGTGGGCTCCGACCTGCGGGAACTCTCCTCGGCGGCGACGCAGCTGGTCGCGGATACGGGCGGGACCGTCGACGCCGACGCGGTCCGCCGCTACCACCGGGGCCGCGCGGACGTCACCGGGTTCGCGGTCGCGGAGAAGGCCGTCAGCGGGGACCGCTCGGCGGCGCTGGAGTCACTGCGCTGGGCGATGCAGCTGGGTGTCCCGCACGTCCTGGTCGCGGACGCGCTGGCCGACGCGGTCCGCACGATCGCCCGGGTCTCCGGCGCGGGCCGAGGCAACCCGAACCAGCTGGCGGGCGAGCTCGGCATGCCGCCGTGGAAGATCCGCAAGGCGCAGGGCCAGTCCCGCGGCTGGAACCCGGACGGCCTGGCGACGGCGATGCGCGTGGTCGCGCGGCTGAACGCCGAGGTCAAGGGCGCGGCGGCGGACCCGGGCTACGCGCTGGAGCGAGCGGTCCTCGAGGTGGCCGCGGCCAAGGGGTGACATGAAGAAGGCCCCGGCCGAAGCCGGGGCCTTCTCAGAAATCAACCAGATCAGAGCGCGTTGACGCGCTTGGCGAGCGCCGACTTCTTGTTGGCGGCCTGGTTGGCGTGGATGACGCCCTTCGAGACGGCCTTGTCCAGCTTCTGGGCGGCGTCGCGCTGCAGCTCGACGGCCTTGGCCTTGTCGCCGGCCTCGGCGGCTTCGCGGACCTTGCGGATCGCGGTCTTCACCGAGGACCGGATCGCCTGGTTGCGCTGACGCGCCTTCTCGTTCGTCGTGATGCGCTTGATCTGCGACTTGATGTTGGCCATAGGGCAACTCCTGTTTCACTCGGTGAGATCGCCGCCGCGCTGAAGTGGCCCCGGTGAAACCGGGTTTCCTCCATGACGGAATGCCGCACGGGCAGCGAGCGACCACTCTAACAGCCGGGCCGCGGGCGTCCGGAGCCGGGAGTACGGTGGACGGCGGTAGTGCCTAGGGTTCCGTCGCCGGTCCGCGCTTCCCGCTCGACACAACCAGGACCGGTGGGCCTGGTCCGAGCGGCACCATCGGCGGGCCCGGACGGCCGGTCGTTCATCTGACGGGGCAAAAGCCTGCGGGCCCCTTGTTCCGAGCGGCCCTCCAGCTCTGGTCCGTGGCGGCAACCGACGAGGCCCTGCGTGCCGTGCTGGTCCCAC
>NZ_JBSFNC010000025.1:0-83929 GCF_053586895.1 Amycolatopsis sp. NPDC003731
TCGACGATGTCGCGCGACGACGGCTGGCTGTTCATGGTGCTCGGCCGCTCGATCGAACGCGCCGACATGGTGGTGCGGCTACTGCTGTCCCGGGTTGAGCAGTTCCTGCTCCGCCTTGGTCAGGTGCGTCTCGAGGGCGAGGGCGCCGCGGACGACCTCGTTGGCCGGGGCCTTGTGGACGCCGCGGGTGGCGTCGGTGCGGGCCCACACGCCGGCCATGTGCCCGCTCGGCGGGATGAACGTGTTCGTGCCCGACGCGGGGTCGAGGACCTGGACCCAGGGGTAGTACAGCGCGGCGTACTTCGAGTCGTAGCCGGCCGCGTCCATCCGCCAGCTGCGGACTTCCTGGGGGTTGAGCGCGGGCGGCGGGTCGATGATCGCCATCCGGTCGCCCATCAGCTCGCAGTGCGCGATCATCGCCAGCTGCACGGCCTTGACCGTGTCGAGGTCGATCAGGTCGCGCTGGTAGGCGGCCATCAGGTCCGGCGCCGCGACCATGGTGATCTCGTCGATCGCCTCCAGGCCGCCGAAGCCGGTCCGGTCCGCGACGTCGCCGACGTAGTCGTTCGCCGCGACCCGGCCGGGGACCGGCGGGGCGCCGTCCTCCTTCGGCGGCGCCGAGAGCACCGCGGTGCCCTTGTCCGGCTTGGTGACCGCGCCGCCGGTGGCGACCTCTTCGATGGTGATGAGGCTGGACTTCTCCCGGACCGCGGTGACGACGTTCTCCTTGGTGCGCTTGGTCGTGACGTTGTGGGTCTCGACGACCTTGCCGTCCTGCTTCACCAGCACGGTGAACCGGTCCTCGGCGGGGTTCTCGCCCGTCGGGTCGGCCACCTCGACGGTGATCTCGCCGGCCGGCTTGCCCTCCGGCAGCTCCTTCGCGACGAAGCGGTAGCCGCCGAGCACGGCCTGGCGGGCCGCGATCTGCTTCGGCGCGGCGCCGTTGTCCTTGGCGCGCGATCCGCCGATCCGGACGATGTAGCAGTTGGTGCCGCCGTTGAGGAAGTAGCCGTAGACCGACTGGGCCAGGTAGCAGCCCTCGATGAAGTCGCCGAAGGTCTGGGTGAACTGGCCCCAGTTGGACACCAGCGTCGGGGTGTTGAAGGGACCGTCCGCCGCGAAGCCGACGAAGGCGGCCACTGCGGTGCCCACGCCCTCGATCGGCCGTGCGCCGGCTTCGATCTCCTCGACGTACACCCCCGGCGTGAGATAGGTGGGCATGCGTGCCTCCCTTGTCGACGCACAAGTCTTGTCATCGGCGATGCTGCTGCCGGCGCGTTCTCCGCGGAACGACCGTGCGGCTAGGCCCGCGGGAACCGATCTCTGCCCTTAAAGGCAACTGCCCGTCCGGGCAGCCGTGCCTGCCCGTCCGGTCGTTGGCAACCGGCCCGGGGGGACCGACAGTTGAACCCATGCCAACGGGGCGGGACCAAGCGCCACGCGAGCTGTCCGGGCAGCCTCCGCGGCCGGCCCGTCCGGCGCGCCGCGCGGCCACGCCCGCGCTGCTGCGCCTGCAGGCTTCGGCGGGCAACGCGGCGGTGTCGCGGCTGATCGCGCTGCAGCGGCAGAGCTCTCCCGCTCCCCCGGTCGCGCCGCCCGGCGTGACACCGGCGACCGACCCGAAGTTCCAATCGCTCGAGAAGGACGTCGGCGCCAAAGCCAAGGCGGCGAAGGCGCACCCGCCGGCGGGCGCCGAGGTCAAAAAGGCGCAGGACGCCGCGGTGGCGCCCGCCGACGACAAGGAAGCGCAGGCCAAGGCAGCCCAGGCGGACAAGATGGCGGCGGCGAAGCCGGCCGGCTTCGACAAGGCGGCCTTCATCGCCGCGGTGAACGCCGCGGTCGCCAAGCAGGCACCCAAGAACCTCGACGACGCCGACAAGTTCGCCACTTCCGGCAAGGCCGACCAGGTCAAGGCCGAGGTGCTCGGCAAGGTCACCAGCGGCAAGGACGCCTCGGCCAAGGACGTCACCGATCGCACGAAGGAGCCGCCGGACCCCGGCCGGGCCGTGGAAAAGCCGGTGACGCCGCTGCCGGAAACCCCGGCCCCGCCCGCACTCGCGCCGCCGGACGCACGCAAGGCGACCCCGGACAAGGCACCGCCCGAACAGACCGATCTGCGGGCCGACCAGTGCGAAACCCAGGGCGCGATGGCCGCGGCGGGCGTCACCGACCAGCAACTGGCCGAGTCCAACGAGCCGGAGTTCACCGGCGCGCTGGCCGCGAAGCAGGCCGGTGAGCAGCACACGGCTTCGGCGCCGGCGGCGGTCCGCGAGTCCGAGGCCGGGCAGCTGGCCGCGGTCACCGGCGCCGCGCAGGCGTCCGGCCAGGCCGCGATGGCGGGCATGACGGGCGCGCGGTCGTCGGCCGCGCAGAAGGGCCAGGCGGCCAAGTCGGCCACCAAGACCAAGGACGAGCAGGACCGCGCGCGGATCACCGGCGAGATCAAGGCGATCTTCGACGAGACCAAGACGAAGGTCGAAGGCGTGCTGGGCGCGCTCGACGACCAGGTGGCGAAGAAGTTCGAGGCGGGCGAGGCGCAGGCCAAGGCCGCGTTCACCGCCGACCACCAGGCGCGGATGAAGCGCTACAAGGACGAGCGCTACGACGGCATCACCGGCGCGGCGCGCTGGGCGTACGACCTCTTCGCCGACCTGCCGGCCGAAGCGAACAACCTGTTCCTGGAAGCCAAGAAGGTCTACGAGACGAAGATGCAGGCCGTCATCGGCGAGATCGCGGACTTCGTCGGCCAGAAACTGGGCGAGGCGAAGCAGCTGATCGCGGACGGCCGCACCCGCGTGCAGCAGAAGGTGGCGTCCCAGTCGCCCGCGTTGCGCAAGATCGCGGGCGAGGCGGCGAAGGAGTTCGGCGGCCAGTTCGACGACCTCGAGAAGTCCGTCGACGAGAAGCAGGACGCGCTGGTCGAGGACCTGGCCCAGAAGTACACCGAGGCCCGCACCGCCGTCGACGAGGAGATCAAGGCGCTGCAGGCGGAGAACAAGGGCCTGTGGAGCAAGGCGAAGGAGGCCGTCGGCGGCGCGATCGAGACGATCTTGAAGCTGAAGGACATGCTGCTCGGCGTCCTGGCGCGGGCCGCGAACGCGGTCGGGCTGATCATCGCCAAGCCGATCGAGTTCCTCGGCAACCTGGTCAACGCGGTCAAGACCGGCGTCATGAACTTCGGCGCCAACATCGTCCAGCACCTCAAGGACGGCCTGAAGGGGTGGCTGCTGGGCAACCTGGCCAGCGCGGGCATCGAGATCCCGGAGGCGCTGGACGCCAAGGGCATCCTGAAGATGGTTCTGTCGCTGCTGGGCCTCACCTGGGCGAGCGTCCGCGCGCGGATCCTGCGGTTCATCCCGGAACCGGTGCTGGCGAAACTGGAGCAGACCCTCGACGTCGTCAAGGTCCTGATCGCCGAGGGCGTGCCGGGCCTGTGGCGGTGGATCGTGCGGAAGCTGGGCGACCTGAAGGAGACGGTGCTCGGCCGGATCAAGGAATTCGTGATCGAGAAGATCGTCAAGGCGGGCATCACCTGGATCATTTCGATGCTCAACCCGGCGGCGGCGTTCATCAAGGCCTGCAAGGCGATCTACGACATCGTGCTGTTCTTCGTGGACAAGGCCGCGCAGATCAAGGAGTTCGTGGATTCGGTCCTGGACTCGGTCGAGTCGATCGCCCGTGGCGGGGCCGGGGCGGTCGCGGGGTTGATCGAGCGGACGCTGGCGAAGGCGTTGCCGATGGTGCTCGGGTTCCTGGCGAGCCTGCTCGGGCTGGGCGGGATCTCGGAGAAGATCAAGTCGGTGCTGGAGAAGGTCCAGGCGCCGGTGGGCAAGGTGATCGACTCGGTCGTGGGGACGATCGTCAAGGCGGGCAAGAAGATCTGGTCGAAGTTCACGGGCAAGAAGGGCAGCGGGGTCCCGGACCCGCGCAGCGCCGGCCAGAAGCAGCAGGCGCTGGCCCAGGCGAAGCAGGCGGCCGACGCGGAGATGCGCAAGCCGGACGCCACCCAGCACACCGTCGAAGCGGCGCTGCCGAGGATCAAGGACACCTACCGGCTCACGACCATCGCCCTGGTGCCCACGGGCAACGGCAAGTTCAAGACCCACCTGGAGATCAACCCGACCGACGACACCGGCGAACTCCCGCTCGGCCCGATGGCACCGGTCGACGAGGCGAAGGTCTACCTCGGCAAGCGGTTCGTCGTGAAGTCCACCAACCGGGTCGCCAAGGTCACCGACGTCCGCCCCGACGGCTGGGTGACGCTCCGGTACGAGCTGGAACGCACCGTCGGCCGGAATTCGGAGGGGCGCCCGACCTTTCCGGTGCTCAAGTTCCTGGCCAACACCCCGAACGGCGGCCCCGAGCTCGCCCCGGCCGAGGGCGGCGCGGCCCAGACGCAGTACACGATCGACGGCAAGACCTTGCGCCCGGAGTACCACGACGTCCGCGCGGTCTTCTACGGCGGTTCCCACAAGTACAGCGGCCACGACGCGGCCAAGATCGCCGCGGTGCTGCGGCCGGACGGCGTGACGTTCACCTGCCCGGGGGTCCCGTTCCTGGGCATCGCCCCGCACGTCGCGGCCCGCGTCAAGCCGAACAACGCCGACAACTACGCGCTGGACCACCGGAAGTCGGTCGCCGGGCACTGGAACGCCCAGGGCCGGGCGAAGGGCCAGAGCGATCGTTCGCAGTTCTACGCGGACCCGGGCAATCTCGAGGTCCTGTGCGCCTCCTGCAACAGCAAGAAGGGCTCCAAGGACGCCGACACGGGCGCCGCCGAGCGGTACCGCAAGGACGTGGAGATCCCGGGCTTCACCGGCCCGGACGGCAAGGCGTGACGAACCTCCGGGGGGGCACCTCAGCGGATCGGTGACCGGTCCACTCGTGCAGACCGGTTCCCTCCACGGGGGGACGGCCAGTACGGCGTCGAGCTCCTCGCGGCCGAGGAGCCAGAGGTCCGCGACCGGGCCCTGACCTACACCCGCTGATCGAGCGCTGGGGAACGAACTAAGCCTCTTCCTCGACCTCTTGCTCACGCTGCACGAAGGTCTGCGCCATCGTCTCCTCTTCGCCTTCGGCGGCCTCGGGCGCTTCCTCCCGCTGCACCGCCGCAGCCGGAGCGGGTGACGACATCAGCCGGTCCGCGTTCGCCACCGCCTCGCGCTCGAACCGGTCCGACGGATCCGACACCTTCACGCCGCCGCCGGCGTCGGTCCCGTCCACCGGGCCGCTGCGCTGCTGCACGACGTGCGTGAGCTCGTGCGCCAGCATGTGCTTGCCCGCATCCGAAGCCGGGTCGAACCTGTCCCGCTGGAACACGATGTTCGAACCCACCGTGTACGCCTGGGCGTTCACCGACTTCGCCGAGTCGTGCGCGGCGCTGTCGGTGTGGACGCGGACGTCGGAGAAGTCCGTGCCGAAACGGGTCTCCATGTCCTCGCGGGTCGCCTTGTCCAACGGGGCGCCGCCGCCCGAGCCGACGACGTCGTGGACCGGGGAGCGGTCCTCCTCCACCAGCGACGACGTCCCCGCGTTGCCCACCGCGCGCTGGAGGCCCAGGAAGCCCGCCGGGCCCAGGACATCGGTGCGGCCGGCCGCGGCCGCGCGGCCCAGGAGGTCGTGGTCGTCCCGCTCGAGGCGGTCGCCCTTCGGCCGCAGGGTCAGGTCGAGGTCGTTGTCGTGACTGTGCCCGCGCATGTTTGCTCCCTCCGCCCGTAAAGCTTGCCCCGCCGGCGGGGCCGAGCGCCAGACTGCGCCGCCGTCCGGACGGGCAGCGAAACCTGCCCCTGCGGGCAGCTCAGCCGTCCGTCACCATCGCCAGGTACGGGCCGAACTCCCGGTCGAGGCAGAGCCGGCCCAGCTTGCGGTACTCCCGGGCCACCGCGCCGACCAGGTCGCTCATCCCCACCGGCCGGCCCGCCTCCGCCGCCAGGTACGCGCCGGTGACCGCGGCCGAGCGGATGTGGCCGCCGGCCAGCTCGAACGCCTCGGCGAGGAAGCCCAGGTCCAGGTCCGCCCCCCGCGGCATCCGGGTGCCGAGGCAGCGGTCCCAGAGCCGGTGCCGGAGTTCGACGTCCGGCAGCGGGAAGTCGACGATCACGTCGAGCCTGCGCGTGAAGGCTTCGTCGAGGTTCGCCCGCAGGTTGGTGGCCAGCACCGCGATCCCGTCGAACGTCTCCATCCGCTGCAGCAGGTACGCGCTTTCGATGTTGGCGTACCGGTCGTGCGCGTCGCGGACCTCGGACCGCTTGCCGAAGATCGCGTCCGCCTCGTCGAACAGCAGGACGCCGTTGACCCCGGACGCCTCGGTGAAGATCCGCTCGAGGTTCTTCTCCGTCTCGCCGACGTACTTGTCGACCACGGTCGCCAGGTTCACGGTGTAGAGGTCCAGCCCGAGCGAGGCGGCGATGACCTCGGCGGACATCGTCTTGCCGGTCCCCGAATCCCCCGCGAAGAGCCCGGTGACGCCCCGGCCGCGGCCGCCGCCCGGGCGCATCCGCCACTCGTCGAGCACCTGGTCGCGGTAGCGCGCCCGCGCCGCCAGTTCGTCCAAAAGGGACAGTACGCCGGCCGGCAGGACCAGGTCGGCCCAGCCGACGGCCGGTTCGATCCGCCGCGCGAGCCGTTGCAGCCCGGCGGCGTTCTGGCTGCGTGCGCCGGCCCGGACGTGCGCGGTGCGGACCAGCCCGTCGTCGTCGGCCAGCGCGGTGACCGACGCGGCCTTCGCCGCACGCGCGATCTGCCCGGGCCCCAGGACGAAGTGGGCGGTCGCCTCGCCCGGGTCGACGCCCGGGGCGAGCCGGCCGTCGAGACGGCTGCGCCAGAGTTCCGCGCGGGCCGCACCGGACAGCGGCACGGCGTCGAGCTGCAACGGCGGTGTCGCGCTCCAGCGCGGGTCCCAGGCGCCGGTGCCGTGCACCACCAGCGGGATCGCCGGGTGCGCCAGCTCCTCCAGCCGCGGGTCCTCCACCGGGCCGAGCACGATCCCGGCGCCGCGCAGCAGCGCCTCCCGCCGCAGCGACGCGGTCAGCTCGGCGTGGCCGGGCTCGGCCTGCCAGCGCGACGCGTCCACCACCAGCGCCGGGTACCCGGCCGCGGCCAGCGCGCCGACGCCGAGCTCCTCGGCCCCGCCGCCGGGCAGTTCCTTCAGGTAGACGAGCCCGGCCCGGCCGCGGATGGCGCGGGCGAGCCGGTCGGTGCCCGGGACGTCGACGAGCTCGGTCCCCAGGCGCGCGCAGCCGGCGAGCTCGGGCGCGAGCCGGTCGTCGCCGAGCAGGTGGTTCACCACCCGGTCCGGGACGCGCAGCGTGCGCGAGAGGAACGGCCGTTCCTCCTCCCCCACGGCGAGCAGGCCGCAGGTGACCAGCGGGGAGTCGGCGTCGAGCCGGGCCCGGCCGGCGGCCGACGCCTCGGGGATCCCGCACAGGCGCAGCGCGAGGCCGGCGCTGGCGCGGCGGCGGGTGACGTCGTCGTTGAGGTAGCCGTAGAACTGCTCGAACCGGCTGTCCAGGTCGGGGGCCAGCGCGACCAGCAGCAGTTCGACGTCGACGCCGGTGAGCCCGGCGCGGTCGGCGAGGGGGCGCAGCCGGCCGTCCGGGGCGGAGTCGGTGAACGGGGTGAACGGCTCGCGCAGCCCTTCCAGCAGGGCGTCGATGGTCTCGTTGGACAGGTACAGGCCGCGGAACGGGTCGTCGGGGTTCGGGTCGGCCGCGCGACGGCTGTCGACGGCGTCGCGGATCCGCTGTTCGAGCCGGGCCAGCCGCTCGAACAGGTACTCCAGGCTCACCGGGGCTTCCGGTGGGTGCGCGCCATCGCGACCCGGCGCTGCCCCTCGACAGCGCCGGTCGCGGACACGTGGTGCCCGACGAGCTCGCCGTCGCCGGTGTCGATCTTGAGGCCTTCCTTGGCGGGCGGCCCGGCCGGGTAGACGCGGCCGCTGTGGATCGGCGCGGAGACGACGACGTCCAGCGACGGCTTGAGTTCGCCGCCCAGGGCCGTCCACACGTCGGCGAAGGCGCGGTCCTCCGGCGGCGGCAGCGCGACGGTCATCGGCACCGGCAGCCCGGTTTCGGCCAGCGACCCGGTGAGCACCTCGGCCGGCACGGCTTCGTAGCGCAGCAGGCCGAGCAGCAGGTCGGACAGGACGCGGTGCTCGTCCTCGGGCCGCTGGGTCCACGCGGTGACCAGGTAGGACAGCTTGACGTGCTTGGGCGGCAGGTGCCGCGCGGCGACCTCGCCGCGCTGGTCGTACTCGTTGAGCAGCCCCCGCGACCGGCGCCGCATGTCCTCCCGCACGTCGTAGAGGTAGATGTTCACCGTCGGTGCGTTGCGCCGGGCGGCCCAGTCTTTGGTGGGCGCGTCGAAGGCGACGTCGACTTCGCTGCCCCGCAGCGCCTCGTCCTTCACCAGCCGGCGCAGCGCCTCGTCGACCTCGTGGATCACCGGCGGACCTCCTCGCACTGGCGGTCCCTCCACGATGATCGCGCGCCGCGGGCCGGGCCAGCCACGCAACGGCAAACCTTCGGGTACGCCCGCCTGCCCGTAAGGGCAGAGTGGGACCGTGACGATCACGACCCGGCCCGCCGCCGAAGCCGATTTGCCGGCCCTGCTCGCCCTGTTCCGGGAGCTGCACCCGGACGACCCCGCCCCGCCTCCGCAGGCCGCGGCGGCGGCCTGGCGGGCCATCGAGCGCCAGGCCGGACGCACGATCCTGGTCGCGGAGTCCGCCGGCGTGGTCATCGGAACGGTCGATTGCACCACGCTGCCGAACCTCACCCGGGGAGCGCGGCCGTTCATGCTCGTCGAAAACGTCGTGGTGGCGGCGGAACACCGCCGGTCGGGCGTGGGCGCCACCCGGCTGGGCTTCCGGGCCGCGGCCCAGGGCTACCGCCGCTACCTCGACTGAACCGGAACGATCTTGTAACCGGCTCCGGGCCTCCGGCGACTTCTGCTTCGGGGAGTGGGAGAACGCGAGGCACCCATGCGACGGATCGCCGGCCCGATCGGGACGGCCCTGGCTCTGCTGCTGGCCGGCTGCGGCACCCCGGAACCACCGGGGACGCCGGGGACGCCAGGCCCGCCGCCGTCCGTTTCCACGGACGCCGCGACCACGGCCTCCACCGGCGAGCCACCCACCGGCTCGGGCCCGCCGACCACGGCCGGCGGACCAACGACTCCGCCGTCCCGGACCACCGGCTCGTCCCCCGCGAAGACGTCGGCCAGGAAGCCGCCGACGCCTCCGAAGGTCACGACGGCGAAACCGCCGGCGAAGGGGTCACCTGTGCGGACCGCGCCCATCGACATCATCGGCACGTCCTACGCCGCCCTGGGCCCGGTGACCGAGGCGCAACTCGCGGACGAGTGCGGCGGCACCCTCTGCGTCACGCTCCGGACGACCGTCGAAGGACCGCCGGACCCGCAGCTGGACTGCAAGGTCACGCGGATCATCCAGTCGGTGCCGATCTTCCGCGGCGACACGATCACCTTCGTGCTCGCCGATCCGTGCGGGGACTTCACCGAACCGCCCCAGCCCACCGAGTAGCGGCGGCCATGGCGAAACGGCTCCGCTCGCTGCGGCTCGCGCCCCCTCCGGCGGCGCCGCCCGAAAGCCCGTCGAAGGCGCTGCGCGTGCTCGGCTCGGTGATCGCGCCGACGACCGTGCTCACCGGGTTGCTGTTCTTCTTCGGCAGGCAGCACGCCAACTGGCTGCTCGACTACTTCGGCGTCCCGCTCTCGACGATGGGGCTGACCGCGCAGGACTACCTGGTCCGCAGCGCCGACGGCCTCTTCGCCCCGATCGCCGTCGTGCTGGCGGCGGTGCTGGCGCTGCTGTGGCTGTACCGGTTCCTGCGCGCCCGGCTCGGCGACGCGGCTTGGCAGCGGCTGCTCCGGCTCGCGACCCCGGTCGCCGTCGGGTGCGGGGTGGCCGGGCTCGCCGTGGCGGCCGTCGGCGTGGTGCGTCCCGAAGCGTTCGCCTCGTCGTACGCGGTGCCCGGCGCCGGGCTCTCCCTCGGCGTGCTGTTCCTCGTGTCCGCCTCGCGCCTGCTCGCGGCCCGGTCCGGCCGGGTGCTGCCCGCGGCGGTGGCGACCGCCGAGTGGGTGGCGGCATTCGTGCTGGTCAGCGTGGGATTGTTCTGGGCCGTGGCCGACTACTCCGCCTCGGTCGGCATCGGCCGGGCCCTCCAGATCGAGGCCGGGCTCGCCGCGCCGCCGGAGACCGTCCTCTACAGCGCCAAGAGCCTGAACTTCACCGGGCCGGGGGTGCGCGAAACGCAGTGCCGCAACGCCGACACCGCCTACCACTACCGGTACACCGGGCTGAAGCTGATCCTGCAGTCCGGCGGCCAGTACTTCCTGCTGCCCGTGCAGTGGCACAAGGCCGACGGGACCGCTCTCGTGCTGCCGCGGACCGATGCGCTGCGGCTGGAGTTCACCCCGGCCGCGGACCCGGACGCACCGTGCTGAGCGAGCCGGGTCCGCGCGGTGCGGACCCGGCTCGCTCAGCCCTGGCTTCGACCGTGGAGGTCAGTCCTGGTCGTAGTCGGATTCGTCGTCCGCGTCGTGGTCGACGACCCAGTCGTCGTCGTCCGCCGCCGTGGCGTCGGCCACCGCGGTGACCGAGTGCGCGGCCGCGCCGCCCACGCCGGCCGTGGTGTACCAGGCGTGGTAGCCCGCGTAGTCCGGCACCGCCACCGCGTGCGCACCCTCCGACGATGCGCCGTACGGGCCGGCCGTCAGCTTCTCCGCCTCGTACGTGGCGTGGTGCTCGCCCGCGTGGCTCACCACGTGCGCCGAGGTCGCGCCGTCCACACCGGCCGAGTGCTGCTCGGCGTAGTAGCCCACGTCGCCGGCGTCGTCATCGTCGTCGTCGGCGTCGTACACCGGGTGGACGACGTAGCCGGCCGGTTCCTGGTCGACCGGGTCGGGGTGGCTCACGGCGTGGTGCACGACGTAGTCGTCGTCATCGTCGTAATCGCCGGTGACGTAGTGGTGGTCGTCACCGTCGTAGTCGCCGTCGTAGTCGTCGCAGTCGCCGTCGTCGCCGCCGTACCAGCCGTCGTGGGCCGGGTGGTGCCAGGCGTGGTTCCAGCCGTCGTCGCCGGACTCGCCGCTGTGCGTAACGGACGCGCCGCCGATGCCGGCCACCGCGGAGTCCGTCTCCGACCAGTGGTGTCCCCACCAGGTCGAGCCTTCGTCGGTGTCGGTGGTGCCCGCGCCGCCGATGCCGGCCCAGGTGCTGGAGCTCTCGGCGCTCCAGGAGTCGTGCGGCCAGTCGAGCGGGTGCGCCGTCGCCGGAGCGGCGATGACGAGGGAAAGCGGCAGCGCGAAAGCGCCGGCGACAGCCAGTCGTCGCAATGTGGACATGATTTCTCGGGGTTCCCTTCCTGAGTGCGGCGGCCGGGTTTGATTCGGGGCCCGGGCACCGGGGCAGCAGTTCTGTCCGTTAGGTGACGTTACCGCCCCGATGGGCCGCCCACAGGGCGTTGACCTGCGCAAATACCCGATCGGTGCGCGGGAACCGCCGAGTGGAGGACAGATCCGGAATGGGGTTGAACCAGCCTAGTTCGCCGTCGCGGGAGTGGTCGTAATGAATGGCGGGGAATCACTCGCTCAGGTAGTTCTCCGTTTAACGGATAAAACCCGGGTCCGAGCCGGCGCCGCAGGAGGGGCCCGGTCGCCGTCCGCCGGACGACCGCGGCGGCGCTCGGCCGCCCGGCCGACCGGACCGCGGCAGGTGGCCCACCCGCGCTGCGCCGCTCCGAGCCCGCCTCCGCGTGGAATTCCGGCCGCGAGGCGACACCCGACCACGATAACAGAACCTTCCACCTATTGTTCCCACGGTATTCACAGTCGTTGAGTAATCACTGTTTTTTTCGTTACCTGGTACACCCGAAAACCACAGGAATGGACTCGATCGGACCAAGCCGTTGGGCGGTCAATTGCGTAGGTTTCCCACCATGTCGCCGATGAGATCCATTCTGGCTGTCGTTCTGCTGGCCGCGTTCGTCGTGCCGCCCGGGCCGGCGGCCGCGGCCGCGGTGACGCCCGGGCCGGTGTGCGATCACCAGCCATTGGTCAACGCCACGGCGCCCGCGGGTGCGGTCACCGTCGACGCCGCGGTACCCGGCGACCTCTACCGCAAGTCGCAGGAGTCGCCGCCGGGCACCACGTTCTGGCTCCCCCCGGGTACGCACCTGCTGGCGGCGGACCCGTTCGGGCAGGTCATCCCCAAGGACGGCGACGTCTACCTCGGCGCGCCCGGCGCGGTGCTGGACGGGCAGGGCATCAACCGCGCCGCCTTCACCCAGCAGGCGAAGGACGTCGTCATCCGCGGGCTCACCATCCAGAACTTCGTCGCCCCGCAGGACCAGGGCGTGGTGAACCACGATTCCGGCGAGCATTGGATCATCGAAAACACAACCGTGCAGAACAACAAAGGCGCGGGAATCATGGCCGGTGCGCGCCAGGAGGTGCGGCACAGCTGCCTGCGCAACAACGGACAGTACGGCATGAACGCCTACCGGTCGGACAGCACGATCACCGCGTTGATCGTCGAGGGCAATGAGATCGCCGGAAACAACACCGACGACTGGGAAACGCGCAGCCCCGGCTGCGGGTGCAGCGGCGGAATCAAGTTCTGGGTGGTCGACAAGGCCGACGTCCGCGGGAACTGGATCCACCACAACCACGGCGCCGGGCTCTGGGCCGACACCGACAACAACGACTTCCTGATCGAGAACAACCTCATCGAGGACAACGACGCCGAGGCGCTGTTCTACGAGATCAGCTACAACCTGGTCTTCCGCGACAACGTCCTGCGCCGCAACAGCCTGGTCGCGGGCAAGCGCCGCGCCGACAAGGGCGACAACTTCCCGGTGGCGAGCGTCTACCTCTCCGAGTCGGGCGGCGAACCGCGGGTGCCGGCCCGCACGCACCTGATCGACATCTACGACAACACCTTCGAGGACAACTGGTCCGGTGTCACCGCCTGGGAGAACGCCGACCGGTTCTGCAACAGCCCGGCCAACACCTCGATCAACACCTGCACCAAGCTCGTCACCGACCGCACGCGGTGCTCGGCGCCCGGGATCGCGTCGGCGCCGCTGTACGACGACTGCCGGTGGAAGACCCAGCTGGTCGAGGTGCACGACAACACGTTCCGCTTCGACCCGGCCCGCGTCGGCTGCACGAACGGCTCCTGCGGCAAGATGGCGCTGCTGTCCAACTGGGGGACGTACCCGTCCTGGTCGCCGTACCAGGGCAAGGTCATCCAGGACGCCATCACCCACGACCAGGGCAACTACTGGTTCAGCAACGCCTACTACGGGCCCTGGAAGTTCGTCGCGGGCGACACGTCCCGGATCCTGACGGCCGAGCAGTGGCAGACGACCCCGTGGGACCAGGACGACTGCGCGTCCTTCGACGGGGTGATGCCCCACTGCTGAGCGCGCCTCAGTGCGCGGCGAGCAGTCCCAGCACCGCGGCGGACTTCGCGGCGTCGAGGAACCGCAGGCCCATGAAGTTGTCGCCGGGGTTGAAGCCGGGCAGCGCCCAGACCGCTTCGTACGGCAGTCCGAGACGCCGGTAGCGGCGCAGGCTGTAGACGTTGCTGAACAGGCACTTCCCCGGGTCCGGGCGCCACAGCCGGCGCGCGAAGGCCGGGTTGCGGAACCCGTGCCCGACCTCGGCCGTGGCCTGGACACGCTTGCCGCCGGTGAAGAGCACGACGTCGCCGGTGGTCACGGTGTCCATCCGGCGGTCGTACTTGTCCTTGGCGCCCCAGAACCGGGCGCGCCCGCCCGGGTGCAGCGCGTCGAGGCGGGCGAGGTCCGCGGGGTCGAGCAGGTCGGCGAGCTCGCGGAAGGCGACGGTCTTTTCCAGGGATTCGGCGCCGTAGCGGCGGGCATCCGCGGTGCCGTAGGCGGGCTGGACGAAAACCTGGACCACGGAGGGGAACCGTAGCTCAGCCGCCGTGGGTGCGGTCACTCTGGTAGTCGGTGTAGGTGTACGGGTTGTCGAGGATCTTGGTCTCCGGCACGTCGGGGTTCATCCCCTGCCGCCACGCCTCCTCCCCCAGCTGCGCCCGCAGGTACTCCACCGTGCCCTCGATCCGCCGCCGGACCGCGGGGAGATCGACGTCGACCAGGCGGCCGTCGCGCTTGACCACCCGGCCGCCGACCAGCACCGTGTGGACGTCGGCGCGCTGGGCCTGGAACGCCACGTGGCCGTACGGGTTGAGCAGCGGGAACGACACCGGGGAGTGGTCGTTCTTCAGCAGCACGACGTCGGCCTTCTTGCCGACCTCCAGGCTGCCCAGGTCCGAGCGGCCCAGCGCCGCGGCGCCGCCCCGGGTGGCCCACTCCACGACCTGTTCCGCACGCAGGGCCGCGTGCGTCACCGTCTCGCCCTTCGCGTGGGCCTCCAGGTGCTCCCGGGACCGGTCGGCGCCGAGGGTGGCGCGCATGGCCGAGAACAGGTCGCCGCTCCACCACACCGAGGTGTCCATCGACAGCGACACCGGGATGCCGTACTTGCGCAGCGCCCAGGTGGGCGGGTAGCCCTGGCCGGCGCTCTGCTCGCTTTCGGTGGAGACCGACACCGACCCGCCGGTGGCGGCGATGCGGTGGTAGGAGTCGGCCGACAGCGACGCGCTGTGGACGTAGACCGTCTCCGGGGTCATGAACCCGTGGTCGTACATCAGGCGGATGCCGTCGTCGCCGGTCGCGCCCCAGACGCCGGCGTGGGTGGTCACCGGCACGCCGAGCTCGCGGGCCACCTCGAAGGCCGGCTTCTCGGGGAAGGCGGGGTCACCGGTGACGTCGAAGGCGAGCTGGAAGCCGAGCTCGCCACCGGTGCGCCGGGCGGCGAAGTCGCGGAACTCCGGCGTGGCCGTCCAGTTCGCCGGGGCGTCCTGGATGTTGCCGTAGGCCAGCACGAACCGGCCGGGGACGGCTTCGAGCGCGTCGGCCGCCGCGTCGGCGTGCTGCGTGGTCCGCAGGCCGTGGGACCAGTCGACCGTGGTGGTGACGCCGGCCTCCAGGGCTTCCCACGCGCCGAGCAGGTTGCCCGCGTAGATGTCTTCGGGGCGGAACACCTTGCCCCACTCGAGGTAGTACCAGACGAAGTACTGGGTGAGCGTCCAGTCGGCGCCGTAACCGCGCATGGCGGTCTGCCACAGGTGGCGGTGCGTGTCGATCATCCCCGGCATGACGATGCCGCCGGAGGCGTCGATCTCGGTCGTGCCCGCCGGGACCTCCAGGGCCGGGCCGATCGCGGCGATGCGGTCGCCGTCGACCAGGACGTCTTCGCCGGGCAGGACGCGGCGCGCGTCGTCGAGGGTCAGCACCGTGCCACCCCGCAGGACGATCGATCCGGACATCACTGGCCTCCGTTGCGTACACTTGTCCGCTCCGCGGACACTCGGCGGGTGCCGCCACTTTCGTCCAGTGCCGCGCCGGTGTCAATCCCCGCGGCTACGCTGCGGACAGGACTGCAGAGGGAGGTCGCGCATGCCACGCGAGGGAACGGGTCCCGACTTCATCGAGGCGCTGGCGCGCGGGCTCGAGGTGATCACCGCGTTCCGGCCGGGCCGGCCGGCGATGACGCTGGCCGAGGTCGCCACCGCCACCGGGCTGGCCCGCCCGACCGCCCGCCGGATCCTGCTGACCCTCGAAGAGCTCGGCTACGTCCGCACGGACGGTCGCGGCTACTCGCTGACGCCGCGGGTGCTCGACCTCGGCGTCGCCTACGTGCATTCCACGGGCCTGTGGGAGGTCGCCCGCCCGCACCTGGAACGCCTGGTCGCGCGCACGAACGAGTCGTGCTCGATCGCCCAGCTCGACGGCTCCGACATCGTCTACGTCGCCCGGGTGGCGGTGCCGAAGATCGTGGGCCTGAGCGTCCAGATCGGCACCCGCTTCCCGGCCCTGCCGACGTCGCTGGGCAAGGTCCAGCTCGCGGCACTGCCGCCGGACGAGCTGGAGGCGGTGCTGGCCGAGCCGACCCGCTCGGGCCTGGTCCCCCGCTGGCAGCCGGGCCGGGCCGAGCGCGACGCCGAGCTGCGCGAGGTCCGCGCCCGCGGCTGGGCGCTGACCGACGAGCAGCTCGCCCTGGGCATCCGCTCGGTGGCGGCGCCGCTGCGCGACGGGACGGGCCGGGTGATCGCCGGGGTCAACGTCAACTGCCACGCCGCGGAGACCCCGGTCGAGCGGCTGGTCGAGCACCACCTGCCGCTGCTGCTGCAGACGGCCGGGGAGATCAGCGCCGACTTCGCCCGCCTCGACGCCGTCCCCGCCGTGGTCGTGGGCGCTCCTTGACCGCGGACCGCCGCTGTCGCAGACTGACGGACAAGAGTCCGTCTGACGGACAGAAGGCGAGGAGCTGGTCTTGACAACCCCCACCGGCCCGTTGTCCGGGCTGCTGGTCGCGGACTTCTCCCGGGTGCTGGCCGGCCCGTACGCCACGATGCTGCTGGCGGACCTGGGCGCCGACGTCGTCAAGGTCGAGGGCCCGCAGGGCGACGAGACGCGCACGTGGATGCCGCCGGTGCGCGGGGACGTCTCGACCTACTACCTCGGCGTCAACCGCGGGAAGCGGTCCATCGCGCTGGACCTGCGCGACGAAGCCGACGCCGTCGTCGCCCGCGAGCTCGCCGCCCGCGCGGACGTGCTGATCGAGAACTTCAAGCCCGGCGGCCTGGCCAAGTACGGCCTGGACTACGACGCCGTCCGCCAGGTCAACCCCGGCAGCGTCTACGCCTCCATCAGCGGCTTCGGGGCGGGCGAAGGCGCGCACGTGCCCGGCTACGACCTGATGGTGCAGGCGATCTCGGGCCTGATGAGCCTGACCGGCGACCCGGACGGGCCGCCGTACCGGGCCGGGATCTCGGTGTTCGACGTCATGGCCGGCAACCACGCGGTGATCGGCATCCTGGCCGCGCTGCGCCACCGCGACGCAACCGGCGAGGGCCAGCACGTCGAGGTCAACCTGCTGTCCTCGGCGCTGACCGGGCTGGTCAACCACAGCTCGGCCTACGCCGCCGGCGGGGTGGTGCCCTACCGGATGGGCAACGCCCACCCCAGCGTCTTCCCCTACGAGCCGCTGCCGACGGCCGATGCCGACCTGATCGTCGCCGCGGCCAACGACGGGCAGTTCCGGCGGCTGTGCGAGGTCCTCGACCTGCCCGGCGTCCCGGACGACCCGCGGTTCGCCCGCAACGCCGACCGCACGAAGAACCGCGAAGAGCTGCGGCCGATCCTGGTCGAGCGGCTGGCGAAACGCGGTGCGGTGGACTGGTTCGACGCGCTGACGAAGGTCGGTGTCCCGTGTGGACCGATCAACACGATCGACGGCGGGTTCGCGATGGCCGAACGCTTCGGGCTGGACCCGATCGTCGAGGTCGGCGAAGGTGACCGCGCGGTCCCGACCACCCGCCACCCCATCCGGTTCTCCGCGACCCCGGCCGGCTACCGGCTGCCGCCGCCGGAGCTCGACGAGCACGGCGCCGAACTGCGGGCGTGGCTGACGGAGGCCGCCGATGGCTGACCGGATCTACGAAACCGCCCTCGGCGCGTCCACAAAGGACAAGATCACCCTGCTCGGGCACGACCTGGCCGAGGACGTCATGGGCACGGTCGGGTTCGGCGAGCTCGCCTTCTGGCTGGCCACCCAGCGACGTCCGGCCGAAGGGGAAACCCGGGTCTTCGAAGCGGTGCTGGCCGCCTTGGCCGACCACGGCTTCACCCCGACCGCGATCGTCACGCGGCTGACGTACCTGTCCGCACCGGACTCGGTCCAGGGCGCCCTCGCGGCCGGCCTGCTGGGCGGCGGGTCGCGCTTCCTCGGCGTCACCGAGGACTGCGGCCGGTTCCTGCACGACGTCTTGTCCACAGTGGACACCCTGCCGGACGACGACGGCGGCTGGGACGCGCTCGCGCTCGAAACCGTCGAAAAGCGCCGCGCGGAAAAGAAGTTCGTCCCCGGGCTGGGCCACCACGTGCACAAGGACGGCGACCCGCGCACCGCGCGGCTGTTCGCCATCGCCGACGAGGAAGGCCTGCGCGGCCCGCACCTGGAGCTGTTCGCCGCGATCGGCCGGGTGCACCCGCGGGTGCTGGGCAAAACCCTGCCGCTCAACGGGGCCGGCGTCTGCGGGGCCGCGCTCGCCGACCTCGGGCTGCCCCTCGAGCTGCTGCGCGGGTTCGCGCTGCTGGCCCGGACCGCCGGGCTGATCGGCCAGCTCGCCGAGGAACTGCGCCACCCCGTCGCCGACGACATCTTCCGGTCCGTCGACTTCAACAACCGGTCGGTCCCGCCGGATCCGCACTCGTGAGAGGAACGCCGATGCAGCTGGTCACCGAGGACAACATCACCGAGCTCGCCGCGCAGCGCTGGGCGAGCGCGCACGACCCGCGGACGGCGGAGGTGATGGCGGCGCTCGTGCGCCACCTGCACGCCTTCGCCCGCGAAGTCCGGCTGAGCGAGCCCGAGTGGATGGCCGCGATGCGGTGGCTGACCGAGACCGGGCGGATCAGCGACGAGAAGCGGGAGGAGTTCATCCTCGCCTCCGACGTGCTCGGCCTGAGCATGCTGGTGGTGCAGATGAACCACGCCTTCGACGCGAAGGCGACCCCGGCCACCGTGCTCGGTCCGTTCCACATCGACGGCTCGCCCGAGAAGGACTTCGGCGGCGACATGTCCGACGGCCTCCCCGGCACGCCGCTCTACATCACCGGCGCGGTCCTCGACCTCGACGGCACGCCCGTCACCGGTGCGGTGCTCGACGTGTGGCAGGCCGACGAGGACGGCGCGTACGAGTCGCAGATCCCGGACATCGACGAAGCCCGGCTGCGCGCCAAGTACACCAGCCGCGCCGACGGGACCTACTGCGTGCGGACCATCGCGCCGAAGGGCTATTCGATCCCGATGGACGGCCCGGTCGGCGCGCTGATCCGCGGCACCGACATCAGTCACTTCCGGCCCGCGCACGTGCACTTCCTGATCAACGCCGCCGGGTACGAGCCGCTGATCACCCACCTGTTCCAGGAGGGCGCGCAGTACCTGGACAGCGACGTCGTGTTCGGCACCAAGCAGGAACTGGTGGTCACCTTCGAGGAACGCGATCCCGGGCCGACGCCGGACGGCGGCGAATCGGAACAGCCGTGGCTCGAGGCGCGCTACGACTTCGTCCTGCAGCCGGTGTGAGGCGCCGGTGCGCGCGGCGGAGATCCGGGCGGCCGGGCAGCCGCCGGTGGTGACCGACCGGGCCGAGCCCTCTCCCGGGCCCGGTGAGGTCGCCGTCCGCGTGACGGCGGCGCCGATCACCCCGCTCGACCTGCTGTGCGCGTCCGGCACGTCCTACTTCGGCGTGCCCGCCACCCCGTATGTGCCGGGCGTGCAGGGCGTGGGTGAGCTGGCGGGGACGCCGGTCTGGTTCGCCACGGCGGCGGGCATGCGGCCCGGGGACGGGAGCATGGCCGAGTACGCCGTGGCCGCGTCCGGCGACGTCGTCGTCCTGCCGGAGGGGGCCGATCCCGCCCTGGTCGCGGCGCTCGGGCTGTCCGCGGTCGCGGCGTGGCGGTGCCTGACGGCCACGGGCGGACTCGCCGCGGGCGAGACCGTGCTGGTGCTCGGCGCGGGCGGCGTGGTCGGGCAGTCGGCCGTCCAGCTGGCGCGAGTGGCCGGAGCCGGCCGGGTGGTGGCGTGCGCGCGGTCGGAGGCCGCGCTGGCGCGGGCCCGGCAGCTCGGTGCGGACGCCACGGTCCGGCTGGTGGACGGCGAAGACCCCGGAACACTGGCGCAGCGGCTCGGGGCGGTGACCGGCCCGGTCGACCTGGTGGTCGATCCGGTGTGCGGGCTCCCGGCCGCGGCGGCGCTGCACACCCTGCGCCCGGGCGGGCGGCTGGTCAACCTCGGCAGCGCGGCCGGCGAGGTGTGCCCGGTCCCCTCGGCGCTGCTGCGCAGCCGGTCACTGCGGATCCTCGGCTACACGAACAACGAGCTCACCGCGGACGAGCGCCGCGAAGCGCTGCTCACGGTGGTGGCGCAGACGGTGGCGGGGGCGCTCACGGCCGGGTACGAGCGCGTCCCGCTGCACGACGCGGCCCGGGCGTGGAACCGCCCGGGCCGCGTGGTGCTGGCGCCCTGACGCGGGCATCCGGCGGTGACCACGGTGGTCACCGGCCCCCAGGGCCGGGTTTCGGCACATCGCCGATGTAGGGACCGCTTCCCACCCCGCCGACCGGCGACGGGTCGTTCGTCGCGGACGCCGCGGGGGCGAGCACGGCGAGCGCGGCCGCGGTGAGCAAAGCGGCAGCTACAGCACGTTTCATCGATGAGCTCCTTCGCGTTCCCCGGCATTGTGCGGGATCCGGCTTCCAAACCGCTTCCGTTCCCCGGAAAAACCGATGGTCCGTTCGGTCCTATTTCGGCGGATGCCGTGGCCGGTGCGGACGGCCTTCTCGTTCAATGACCCCGTACGGAGTCCGAGGGGCCGAGGGGGCCGGGGTGGACGAGCCGAAGTTCGACGTCGTCGACACGCGACGGAGGTTCCTGTCCTGGTTCGTGCCCCCGGCGGGGGTCTTCGTGCTCGGGTTCGTCGCGCTGCTGTTCGCAGGGCACGTCACCGGGCCGCTGAAGCACATCACCGTGGTGCGCGCGATGATCGCGTCCAAGCGGGACTTCTTCGAGGACGAGCAGGTCAAGCGGCTGCTGATGAGCCACGGCTACCAGGTGCAGGTGACCCCGGCCGGCTCGTTCGAGCTGGCCGAGACCGCCGACCTGGACGGCTACCAGTTCGTGTTCCCCTCCGGCCAGGCCGCGGCCGACCGCGTCTACGAGCGCCGCCAAGGCAAGCACGCGGTCGGGTACAAGCCGTTCTTCACGCCGCTCGTGCTGGCGACCTTCCGCGACTACGCCGAGGCGCTGGTCGCGGCGAAAGTGGCCGAGCGGCGGTCCACCGGCGACCCGCCGCTGTACTACAGCGTCGAGATGGACAAGCTGATGGCGCTCGTGGCCGGCCAGGGCCGCTGGCGGGACTACGGCCCCGGTCTCAGTGCGAACCGGCTGCTCATCCAGTCGCCCGACCCGTGCCGGAGCTACTCGGGCGCCGCCTACGTCGGCCTGGTCGCCTTCGCACGCTACGCGCAGCCCGCGGCGACGGAAGCCGAAGCCGTCGAGCAGGCCCGTGGGATCAAGCCGATGCTGGACGCCGAGGGCCAGCACAGCGACGACATGGCGCCGAAGTACTTCGTGCCGGAGGGCCGCAGCTTCGCGACGGTCGCGGTCATCTACGAGCACCAGTACCTCGCGTACCAGAACCGGCGGCTGGACAACGGCGCGGGCCTCGACGCCGACCGGGTCCTGATGTACCCCAGTGCCCAGCACCAGACCGCGCCCGACCTCATCTCGTTCAGCCCCGAGGGCGACGCGATCGGGGCGCTCCTGATGTCCGATCCGGCCCTGCGCCGGCGGGCCGTCGAACTCGGGTTCCACGTGTACTCGGCCGACACCGCGCAGTTCGACTTCGCCGGCTACCTCAAGGAGCGCCGCATCCCGGAACCCGCGGCCGCGATCGGGGACACCGAGACCTGGCTGCCCCGCGACGCCGAGTTCCGGCGGATGGTCGCCGAGATCGGGGGCTGCCGGTGGTGAGGGCCGCCCTGGTGCTGCTGCTCCTGCTCACCGCGTGCAGTCCCGGCGAGCCCGCCGACACGAAGCTCACCGTGCTGGCCACCAGCGAGCTCGCCGATCTGGGGCCGGTGCTGGCGGACCTGCGTCGCGACACCGGTGTCGAACTGGTCCTGGACTACCGCGGCACGGTGGCGGCGACCGCCGAGCTGAACCGCGGGTTCGACCTGGCCTGGCTCTCGACCGGCCGGTTCCTGCGGCTGCGCGGGGCCGAACCGGAGCTCGCGACGTCGATCATGCTCTCGCCGCTGGTGCTCGGCGTGAAGCCGGGCGAGGCGGCGAAGCTGGGTGCGCAGCCGACGTGGGCGGACATCGCCGATCGCGCGGCCGGCGGCGAGCTGCGGTTCGGCATGGCGGACCCGCACGTCTCCGGCAGCGGGCTGGCCGCCCTGATCGGCGTGGCCACCGCGGCGGCCGGGACGGGCGCGGCGCTGCGACCGGAGGACGTCCGGTGCGACCGGATCCAGGGCTTCCTCGCGGGCCGGGCGTTCGACGCCGCCGACGTCGCCGAGGAGTACGTGCGCCGCGAGCGCGAGGCAGGCGGCATCGTCGCGCCCGAGTCGGCGATCCTGGCGCTCAACGCCTCGGGCCGGCTGCGCGAGCCCCTCGAAGTCGTCTACCCGCGGGACGGGATCGTGCTCGCGGACTACCCGCTGATGCTGCTGAACCCGGACAAGCGCGCGGCCTACGACCGGGTCGTGCACTGGCTGCGCGGCCCGTCGGCGCAGCGGGCGATCATGGACCGGACGTTCCGGCGCCCGGCCGATCCGGCGGTGCCGCGCACCGGGCCGCTGGCGGCGCCGATCGGGAACCCGCTGTACTTCCCGGACCACCAGGAGGTGCTCGACCGGCTGCTGCAGGCCTACGACCGCGCGCGCACCGGCCGTCAGGTGATCTTCGTGCTGGACTACTCGCTGTCCATGGCCGGGCCGCGGGTGGCGGCGCTGCGCCGGGCGTTCGCGGCGCTGACCGGGTTCGACCGCTTCTACGCCGGCGAGACCGTGACGATCATCCGGTTCGCCGGCGAGGTCCTGGAGGAGCGCACGGTCACCGTGTCCCGCCGGGAAGACGCCGACGCGCTGCAGGCGGTCGTGGGGTCGGCGGACCTGCGGCCGTACACGGCGATCTGGGGTGCGCTCGAGCACGCCTACCGGATCGCGAAGCCGGGAGCGTCGATCGTGCTGATGACCGACGGCGAGAACAACGCCGGCCCGGGCCTGGACGGGTTCCTGGCCGGCCGGCACGACGCCGGGCCGGCGTTCGCGATCCGGTTCGGCGAGGCGAACCCGGCCGAGCTGGGCCGGGCCACCGCCGCGACCGGCGGGCGCGTCGTCGACGGCACCGCGGAATCGTTGACGGAGGCGGTGAGGGAGCTTCGTGGATGTCGATAGGGCCATGCTGTGGTCGGTGCTCGGCTGGTGGGGCGTGCTCTGGGTGGTGACCGCGCTGGCCGCGGTGCTGGCGCTCGTGGTGCTGGTGCTCGGGGTGCTGAGGCGCAGCCGCCCGGTGATCCTGCCCGGCCTGCCGTTCTACCTGGACGAGCCGCGGGTGATCGAGCTGTGCCAGCAGGGCGGCTACGGCGACATCGCCAAGCGGACGATCCGGGAGTTCGTCAACCGCAGCACCGACGGCTCGTTCGGGTTCACCAGCCAGTGGTTCAAGCTCGGCCGCGGCGCCAACCGCGGGCACGAGACGGAGACGAGCTACGACGTGCACGTCACCGCGAACACGCTGCTGGGCCTGGCGTTGCAGTCCCTGGAGGCGCAGCACGGCGTCGTGCACGCGAACCTGCCGGCCCGGTCGGTGCAGGGCGATCGGGCGTGGCGCCGGACGCGCTCGCCGCGGCTGTCGGAGATCCACGACGGTTACGTGGTCGTGCAGGGCAAGTTCACCGTGGCCGAGGAGTCCGGCGACGAGGTCGTGCTGCACGCGCGGATCGGCCGGCACGACGCGTGGGTCCGGGTGGCCTGCCACGACGGCCACCTGCGCCGCAAGGAGGTGCCGCGGGGCGAGTTCAACGCGCGCTGCCTCGGCAAGAGCCAGGCGTGGCGGCCGGACAGCGGCGAGCTGGTCATCCTGCCGATCGCCGTCCTCCAGTAGTCTCACGAAGGCGGCTGGAGGTCCTTGCAGAGTGCGGTGGGGAACTTCGGTTCGGCGGCCAGGATTTCGCCGCAGCCGCCACCCTTCGCCCCGGCGACGCTCGTCCAGCCGGTGCCCGCCCAGCGGTAGGCGACCCGGGTCGCGGGCTCGCCGCTGTGCCGTTGCAGGTCGTGGATCAGCCAGTTCTGGTCACAGGCCCGGGTGGTGCCGGGGTACTCGGCTTCGGCGCTGAACTCCAGCTGCGCGATCCACGCCGGGTTGCAGTGATCGGCGGGCGGGTGGCAGCCGAGGCGCTCGTCGCACTTCTTCCAGGCACCGGACACCAGCCCCCAGGTCTGGTTGACGTTGACGACGAACGGCCGGTCCCCGATCGGTGCCGCCGTCTTGACCGGGAAATCGGCCGGTGCCTGCGCGCAGCTCGTACCCTCCGGCGGCCGGAACAGGATCTCGGCATCGATGCGGTTGCCGTCCTCGGTGACCCGGGCGTGCGGTGCTCCGGCGCAGGTGGGCAGGTCGACGTGCAGGACGGCGCTGCGGTCGTCGGGACCCGGCCGGACGTCGGTGACCCACGCGAGCTGCTCCGCCGGCGGCGCGGGCACGGGCGGCTCCGAAGTGGCCGCCGGTGACGCGGGCGCCGGCGTGGCGGTGCTCTGGTACGGGATGTCCAGCGCCAGCAGCAGCCAGAACGCGAGCAGGCCGGTGGCGAGCACCCCGGCCGTCCACAGCGCAGGCTTGACGAATCGCGACATCGAAGCTCCCCCCTCAATGTTCCGGGGGGAGCCTAGCCGACGTCGGGCGCCCGGCTCAGCCGCCGTAGCCCTCGGTGGCGAGCAACTTCCCGATCTGGTCGTAGACCGCCTGGTCGTCCGGGGCCACCGTGGCGAGGCCGTCGACGTAGCGGTTGAACATGCAGAACGCCGCCGCGATCAGGACGGTGTCGTGCAGCTCGACGTCGGTCGCGCCTTCCGCGCGGGCCGCCTCGATCAGCTCGGGCGTCACCGCGCGCCCGGTTTCGCGGGTGGCGAGGGCGATCCGCAGGAGGGCCTTGAGCTTCGCCCCCACCGGTGCGTCGTCGATCCCCGCGCAGGCCGCGTCGACCACCGCGCGGCCGCCCTCGAGGGTTTCGGCCGCGGCGGCGGCGTGGCTGCCGTGGCAGAAGCGGCATTCGTTGCCGTGGGACACCACCGCCGCGATCAGTTCTCGCTCGCCGACGGTCAGGCTGCTCGGGCCGCGCAGGAGGGTCTGCGCCAGGTGGTTGAGCGGGACGGCGGTCTCGGGCCGGAACGCGAACAGCGACCGGATGCCGGGCGACTGCGGGTCGAGCGGGATGTGCGGCATCGGTTCCTCCAGGCGGGCGCGAAAGATCGTCCCGCGCAGTCTGGCGGCCGGCGGCGGCCCGGCCAACCTCCGTGTTGCGCAACCGGACCGCCGCCGAAAGCCTCAACCGACTGCGAAGTCGTCGGCGTAGACGGCACTTTGGCCGTACCAGCCGTGGACGTACACGGTCACCGCGCCCGACGCGCCGGTCGTGAACGGCACCGACAGCTTCGTCCAGCCGCTGCTGGAGGTCCACGCGCTCGCGGTGGCCCCGCCGCGGACGCCGACGTAGGCGTAGCTGCCCTGCACCCACGCCGTGAGCGTGTAGGCGTGGTTCGGGGCGAGCGTCACGTTCTGCGCGGCTTCGCCGGTGGCCGACGCCGTGGGCGTCACCTGCAGCGCGTGGGTGCCCGAGTGCGCCGGGGTGGCGACGATCGCGTCGCCGGGTGCGGTCCACGGGCTCAGTGCGCCGGTCTCGAAGCCGCCGTTTACCACGCCGCCGGCGGGCGGGGTGCCATTGACGGTGAGGGTGAAGGTGGTGCTGTGGCTGCCGGAGGCGGCGGTGCCGGTCACGGTGAGCGGGTAGACGCCGGGGACGGCGGCCGCGGTGGTGCCCACCGAGAGCGACGCGCTGCCGCCCGCGGTCACCGTGCCGGGGCTGACGGCCGCGGTGACGCCGGCGGGTACGCCGGTGACCGACAGGGTGACCTGCTGGGCGGAGCCGGACGTCACCGCGGTGCTCACCGTCGCCGAGGCCGAGCCGCCCGGGTCCACCGCGGCCGAGGCCGGGGTGGCGGCGAGGGAGAAGTCGTTGCCGGGTACGGACGTGCCGCCGGTGAAGGGTTCGAAGGCGTGGCTGAAGAACCAGGTGTCCTGGGCGATGCCGGAGCAGTTGTCGGCCGCGGCGCCGCCGGGGCAGCTGCCGTTGTCGCGTTGCAGCGCCCAGAACGACAGCGTGTTGATGCCCTTGGCCACGGCCCAGTTGTAGACGGTGGCCGCGTCGGCGGTGGTGAAGGTTTCGGCCGGGCCGAAGTCGTCGACGCCGATCATCTCGGTGACCCCGACCATCGCCCACAGCTGCGCCTGGGTCTTGCCCGGGTAGAGGGAGCCGAGCTGGGTGACCAGGCCGGCCGCGGCGGTCTGGGTGTCGGTGGCCATCTGGTGGGCGGCGTTGTCGTAGTAGTCGAAGGTCATCAGGTTGACGACGTCGACGCGGGTGCCGTTGGCGACGGCGTTGCGCAGGACGGCGAGGCCGCTGTCGGCGAGGCCGCGGGTGGTCGTGGGCAGGGTGTAGGAGATCTGCAGCGGGCGCCCGGAGGCCGCGGCCCAGTCCTGGACCTTCTTGAGGGCCTTGTTGCGGCGGTCGATCCCGGCGGAGCTGGTCAGCGAGTTGTCCTCGATGTCCATGTCGAGCCGCGGGACGTCGTAGGTGGTGAGCACCGACTGGTAGGCGGCGGCGATGGAGTCCACACTCGTGCAGCTGTCGGCTATTTCGGTGCCGGTGTTGTCGGCGGTGTAGCCGCCGAAGGACGGGATGACGTCGCCGCCGCGGGACCGGATGGTGGCGATGTCGGCCCCGAAGACGCCGGTGGAGATCGGCATCCCGGTGTCGCCGTTCCAGTACACCGTGCAGGAACCCTTGGTGGCGGCCTGCAGGAACGCCATCGTGAGGTGCTTGGCGCCGGACTGCTGGGCCAGCGCGGCCGGGCTCTCGCCGGTCCAGGCTTCGAAGTAGGGCGCGAAGACGTGCGCGGGCAGCGGCGTGGCGGCCTGGGCGGTTCCAGCGGTGGCGACCAGGGAACCGGCCGAGAACGCCGCCAGGGCAAGGGAAACGGACAATCGGGAGAAAGGTCTGCGTCGACGCATCTGCGCTCCTGAGCCGGCGGGAGCCGTGCGGCGGCGTGGCACGGCGGGAACGCTTTCAGGATTGGACCAGACCAATCGACGCGTCAAGGTCCAGACCACTAAACCGGCCGGATGGCGGCGGCGATTGCGCGGGAAGGCAGCCCGGCGCGAGCCCACCGGGTGGGCAACGATCGTGACAAAAACGTTCCAACTCTCCGGGGCGGCCGGTAGCGTCCTGGTCCATGCGGGTGATGTGGGGGAAGAATGGACGACGCAGAGTGACCAAGCCGTGGCGAGCCGCCCCGAAGGCCGCCCTCTCCAGCCCGCTGACGCTGATCGTGGCGGCCGTGACCTCGCTGCTGGCGTGTTTCCTCGGCACCGCCGCGGTGCTGCAGGCGTCCGCGGCCGGCGGGGCCACCGTCGCCTACCAGACGGGCATCACCTGCCCGGACAGCTACGGCCCGATGTTCGGCAAGGGCAACATGCCGGTGCAGGACATCCCAGCGGTGACCGGCGCAATCCAGCGCCACGCCGCCGCGCACGGCTTCGGCGCGCCCGTCGTCGGCGAGTTCACCACCGTGCTGCGGGGCACCGAGTTCAACGGCGACCCGCACTACAAGGTCCGCTTCGGCTACCGCGACCAGGTCGGCCTGGACAACCTGACGCTGCAGCAGGGCACGCGGGCGCCGGGGCTGTGGCTGGGCAACGTGGTGGCCGACGCCGAGCACATCGGCCTCGGCACGAAGCCGAGCCTGCAGGGCGTGCCGCTGCCGCCGGTCACCGGCATCTACCGCGACCTGCTCGACCCGCCGCCGCGGTGGTGGTGCTCGCAGCAGTCCGGGGCCGTGATCGACCGGCTGGTCGACGACCCGATCGACTCGATCGTCTTCGCCACCGACCGCAAGACCTTCGACGACACGATCCAGGCCATCGGCCTGCCGACGATGCAGTACTTCCACGTCTCCTTCTACGAGCCGGCGCCGACGACGCTGAGCGCCGCGGAAGACCTGCTGCAGCGCTCGCAGGACCTGGTCGCCGACGTCCGCGCCGACCTGACCGCCCAGGGCCTCGGCTCGCTGATCGCCGCCGACGTCCCGACGTTCCAGCGCTCGGTGCAGATCGCCCGGCAGGCCCAGGAGAACGTGTTCGTCTCGATCCTGCCGCTGGCGCTGATCAGCGTCCTGGTCGGCTGCGCCGGCCTGGGCACGGTGGCCCTGCAGTGGTACCAGCGGCGGCACGCCCAGCTGCGGCTGCTGTCGGCGCGCGGCAGCGGCCCGGCGGCGCTCGGCGGGCTCGCCGTCGCCGAGCTGGGCCTGCCGATCCTGCTCGGCGGGGCGGCGGGCGCGGTGGCGGCGCGGCTGCTGCTCGGCGTGTACGGCCCGCCGGGCGCCCCGGACCCGGCCGCCGTGCTGACCGCCGTCGGCGTCGCGGCCGGGACGCTGGCGGTGTCGCTGGTGCTGCTGGCCCTGGTCGTCGCGGTGCGGGTGCACCGGGAGTTCGAGCTGGGCCGGGTGCGCCGCGGCGGCAAGCGGGTGCGGCTGCTGGCGTACTTCCCCTGGGAGCTGGCGACGGCCGGCATGGCCTGGCTGGGCTGGACGCGGCTGGCGCACTACGGCACGGCGTCCCGGCTGGGCAATCCCCTCCCCCAGGTGGATCCGCTGGCCCTCACCTACCCGGTGTTCGTGGTGCTGACGGTCGGGCTGCTGACCGCGCGGCTGGCGTGGCTGGCCCTGCACGCCTCGCACCGGGCCCGGTTCTGGTCGCGCCCGGCGCTGCAGCTGGCGATCCGGCGGCTGGCCGGCGCCCGCGCCCCGGTGACCGGGGTGCTGGTCATCGGAACCCTCGCCATCGGCACGCTGGCCACCGGGATCGGCATCGCCCGCGGCCAGGAGGAGGCGCTGGAAACCAAGTCGGCGATCTTCGTCGGCAGCAACGCCCGCCTCGACACCGACAGCCCGCTCGGCATGGGCCAGGTCGCGATGCCCCCGTCACTGGCCGGGACCAGCACCGTGGTCGGCGAGCTGACCGGGACCGGCAGCGTGGTGCTGGTGGTCGACCCGGCGACGTTCGCCCGCGGTGCCGCGGTCGAGCACATTCCGGGCGACGACCTGGCCGGGCTGCTGCAGAAGATCTCGCAGCCGGACCCGCGCGGCACGCCGGTGATCCGGGTCGGGCACACGGCCAAGCAGAACGCCAAGCTGCCCGACGACCTGCCCGACGCGGTCGTCGCCGGTGACCTGCCGGTGTTCCCGATGATCGGCACCTCCCCCGGCTACGTCGTCTCGCGCACGGTGCTCAGCCACGCGCAGCTGGACGGCATTCCGAAGTGGAGCGTGCTGACGACCGCGCCGATGGCGGAGGCGACCGCGGCGCTGCGCGCGGCGGGGGTGTTCATCCCGAACCGGATCAGCCGTGAGTCCGCTTTGGACGGTCTGCCGTTCTTCGTGGTGGCGTGGACGTTCTCGTTCGTGGCGTTGCTGGGCGCGGTGCTCGGCGTGGTGGCGGTCCTCGCGCTGCTGGTCGCGGTCGAGGTCCGGCGGCGGCAGAACGCCCTGGCTGGGGCGCTGGTGCTGCGGATGGGCATGCGGCCGCGGACGCTGCTGGCCAGTCACCTGATGGAGCTGGGGGCGCTGAGCGGGCTGGCGATCGTGGTCGGGGTGGTGTGCGGGGTTTCGGTGGCGGGGCTGTCGGTGCCCCGGTTCGACCCGGCGACGTTCCTCGCGCCGCGCTCGGAGCTGCCGGATCCGCTGCCGTTCGTGCTGACCGTCGTCGTGATCGGCGTGGCGGTGGTCGCGCTGGCCGGCTGGATCGCGGTGCGCTCGGTGCGCACCGCCCGGACCGCGGAGCTGATCCGTGCCTGAGAAGCCCATCTTTTCCCTGCGCGGCATCGGCGTGGACTACCCGACGCTGGCCGGGGTCGTCACCGGCGTCGACGACGTCAGCCTCGACGTGCCCGCGCGCGGGATGACCGTGCTGGCCGGGCCGTCGGGGTCGGGGAAGTCGACGCTGCTGCGCGTGCTGGGGCTGTTCGAGCAGCCCGCGCGCGGCACGCTGACGTTCCAGGGCGCCGACGTCCGCAAGCTCAAGCACCGCGAGCGGCGGGCGTTGCGGCGCCACCACCTGGGGCTGGTGTTCCAGAACCCGAGCGACAACCTGCTGGGCTACCTGACGGTCGCGGAGAATCTGCACGCCGCGGCCGAGGCCGCCGGGACCGAGTGCAACGCCGAGGACATCCTCGGGCAGCTGGGCCTGCACGGCACCGGCGGCTGGAAGATCGCCGCGCTCTCGGGCGGGCAGCAGCAGCGGCTGGCGTTCGGGTGCGTGCTGGCCGCGCGCTCGACGGTGATCCTCGCCGACGAGCCGACGTCGCAATTGGACGAAGCGTCGGCCGACCTGGTGCTGGACACCCTGCAGTACCTGGTGGACCAGGACTTCGCGGTCCTGGTCGCCTCGCACGACGAACGCCTGATCGACCTCGGCGCGCGGGTGGCCCGGCTGCACAAGGGCGTGCTCGAAGGCATCGAAGAACGGGAGCTGCCGGCATGACACTCGTGGAAGCGGTCGGGCTGCGCCGCAGTTTCGCCCACCCCAGCGGCGACATCGAGGTGCTGCGCGGGCTGGAACTGCGGGTGGGCGCGGGCGAGCTGGTGACGGTGTCGGGCCGGTCGGGTTCGGGCAAGAGCGCGCTGCTGGCCCTGCTGTGCGGCTTCGACTCCCCCGACTCCGGCTGCGTGCTCCTCGACGGTGTCCCGATCGACGGCGCGCCGCCGTGGCACACGTGCGCGGTGCTGCCGCAGGCGCTCGGGCTGGCCAACGAGCTGACGATCGCGGAGAACGTGGCCTTGCCGCTGCGGCTGCGGCCGGACGTGCCGCGCCCGTCGCCGTCGGCGATCGCCGAGCGGGTGGGTGGCCTGCTGGACGAGCTGGGCATCGGCGGCCTCGGCGACCGCTATCCCCTGGAGGTGTCGTTCGGGCAGCAGCAGCGGGTGGCGCTGGCCCGCGCGGTCGCCGGCCGCCCGCGGGTCCTGCTGACGGACGAGCCGACGGCGCACCTGGACGCCGGCTCGACACCCCGGGTCCTGCGGCTCCTGCGCCAGTGCGCGGCCGAAGGCGCGGCGGTGATCGTGGCCACCCACGACGAGGAGGTCCACCGCATCGCCGACCGCCGCGTCCGCCTGCTCGACGGGGTGCTCACGGCGCTGCTGGACTGACCGGCACGACCGCGCTCAGCCGGCCCGCTCCCTGATGCCGCGAATGACTCATTCGCGGCGCCGGAGGTCCCGAATGAGTCATTCGCGACCTTCGTCACCCGGGCACCCCACGTCACCGGCCGTTCCCGCTCACGGCGCTGCTGGACTGACCCGCGCCCCCGAGTCCGGCACCCCCGCGTAATCCGGCAGCTCGACGCCGTTGAGCGCGCGCTCGATCAGCGGCATGAGCGCTTCCATGTCGGGCTCGGCGTCCGCACCGGCCTCGCGGCTCTGCACGTGCAGCCGGCCGATCTCCTGGTTGGCCTCGACGAACGAGCGCATCCGCGTCTCGTAGCCGGCGAACCCCGCCTCCGGGTCCCACCCGGCCGCAGCCAGCTCGCCGGCCAGCAGGTAGGCACCGACCAAAGCCAGCCCGGTGCCGCCACCCGACATAGGCGACGAACAGAACGCCGCGTCACCGATCAGGCCCACGCGTCCCGACGACCAGCGGTCCAGCACCACCTGGGCAACCTGGTCGAGGTAGAAGTCCGGGGTGTCGTCCAGGTGCGCGAGGATCTCCTCCGTCCGCCAGCCCAGGCCGGCCATCCGCGCACGCAGCAGGTCCTTCTGCGCGTCGATGTCGCGGTGGTCGACGTCGAAGCCGTCGGCGGGGAACGACAGCATGGCCATCGCCCGGGTGGGGTCCTTGAGCGGCCGCAGCCCGGCCGAACGCCCCTCGTGCTGGTAGTCGATCATCCAGCGGTCGATCCCGAACTCGTTGGGCACGCTGTAGAAGGCCAGCACCATCCCGAGGTGGCGGACGAACCGCTCGCGCGGCCCGAAGACCATCCCGCGCAGCGCCGAGTGCAGCCCGTCGGCCCCGATCACCAGGTCGAAGCGCCGCCGGGCGCCGCTCGCGAAGGTGACGTCGACGCCGTCCGCGTCCTGGGCGAGCTCGGCGATCCGGTCGCCGAAGAGGTATTCGACGTGCTCGCGGGTGTCGTCGTAGATCACCTGGGACAGATCGCCGCGCAGGATCTCGATGTCCGCGATGTACCCGTCGCCGCCGTCGTCCTCGGCGCTGAAGGTCTCCAGCACGTTCCCGTCGGCGTCCACGGTGTGCGCGCCGGCGGTTTCGGTGCGGGCCGCGCGTACCGGCGCCTCCAGCCCCATCCGGCGGATGACGTCCTTGGCCACTCCGCGCGCGTCCACCGCCTGGCCGCCGGGACGCAGCCCGGGTGCCCGTTCCACGACAGTCACCTCGGCGCCCCGCCGCCGCAGCCAGTGGGCCAGCGCGGGCCCCGCGATGCTCGCCCCGGCCACCAGCACCCTGTTCCCGCTCACCGCGGTCCCCCCGTCGCCGTCCGCATGCCGGTCCGGAGTGTAGCGGCGGTGGCCGCGCCAACCGATCAGGAATCGAGAAGCGCTGGTCAGCGGGTCGGCCATAGCGTTCACGACGTACCGCAGACCACGACTTCAGGAGCACCGAAGATGAGCACCCAGGGGATCAAGACCATCCTGCACCCCGTCACCGACCTGGCCGCCGCCAAGGCCGTCTACACCGCCTTGCTGGGCGTCGAGCCGCAGGCCGACGCGCCCTACTACGTCGGCTACGACGTCGAAGGCCAGCACATCGGGCTGGTGCCGAACGGCGCGCAGCAGGGCATGACCGGGCCGGTGTCCTACTGGCACGTCGACGACATCGAGGCGAAGCTCGCCGAGGTGACCGCGGCGGGCGGGACGGTCAAGGACGAGCCGAAGGACGTCGGCAACGGCCGCCTGGTCGCGACCTTCACCGACACCGACGGCAACGTCCTCGGCGTGCTGCAGGACCCCGCCCGGTCCTAGCCGAGCGCGGTGGCCCGGCTGACCTCCTCCCAGGCGGCCAGGTCCGCCGCGACGGCCTCGTGGTGGGCGCGGATGGCTTCGACGGCGTCCGCGCCCAGCGCGAGCCGCAGCGGGGCGTCGTCGCTGCCGACCGCCCGGACGATCGCCGCGGCGGCCTTGGCCGGGTCGCCGGGCTGGGTGCCGTCCATGTTCTCGACCGCTTCCCGCGTTCCGCCGGTCGACACCGCGTAGGCGTCGATCGTGCGGGAGCGGTGCATGCGGCCGCCGCCGAACTCGGTGCGGAAGGCGCCCGGCTCGACGATCAGCACCCGCACCCCGAACGGCGCCACCTCCGCGGCCAGGGCTTCGGAGATGCCTTCCAGCGCGAACTTCGTCGCGCAGTAGGCGCCGTAGCCGGGCGGGGACAGCTGCCCGCCCATCGAGCTGATCTGCACGACCGTGCCGCTGCCCTGCGCGCGCAGGTGCGGCAGCACGGCCTTGGTGACCGCGACCGCGCCGAAGAACATCACGTCCATCAGCGCGCGCAGTTCGTCCATCGTGAGTTCTTCGACCGCGCCGACCGAGCCGCTGCCGGCGTTGTTGACCACGACGTCGATCCGGCCGAACGCTTCGAGCGCGGCTTTCACCGCCGTGTCGATCTGCCCTGCGTCGGTGACGTCGAGGGCGGCGGTCCGGAGCCGGTCGCCGCCGCGGTCCTGCAGTTCGGTCAGGGTTTCCGGCCGGCGGGCGGTGGCCAGCACGCGGTCGCCCGCGGCGAGCGCGGCCAGCGCGATTTCCCGGCCGAAGCCGGCGGAGCAGCCGGTGATCAGCCAGACGCGGCCGTCGGTGTTCGTCATTTTCCGTGTCCTCCCAGTGCTTTCCTCCTTTCCATCCTGACGACGATCATGGGCGGGGCGCCAACACCGATGTCCTGGCGCGGCTACAGTCGGAGCCTGTGACCCCCGAGTTGCGGCAGCTCCGCTACTTCGTCGCCGTGGCCGAGGCGGGCAGCTTCACCCGCGCCGCCGCCGGGCTGCACCTCGCCCAGCAGTCGCTGTCCCAGCAGATCACCGTGCTGGAGCGGGCGCTCGGCGTCCGGCTGTTCGACCGGGACGCGCGGGGGACACGGCTCACCGCCGTCGGCCGGCTGTTCCTGCCCGAGGCCCGCGCGGTGCTCGCCCGCGCCGAAGAAGCCGTCGCCACACTAGGGCGGGCGGTGCGCGGCGAGATCGGCGACGTCCGGCTCGTCTTCCTCGCCACGACGGCGAACTACCTGCTGCCGCCGGTGGTGCGGGCGGTCCGGGAGCAGCTGCCCGGGCTGGCGGTGACGACGGCCGAGGCGTCGATCGCCGAGCTGGTCGAGGGCCTGCGCGAGGGCCGGTTCGACCTGGCGTTCACCCGGCCGCCGCTGGTGGCCGGCCTGGTGACCCGGACGTTGCTGACCGAAGAGGTGTGTGCGGTGCTGCCCGTGGAGCACCCGCTCGTCGGTCGGGTGTCGCTGAAGCTGGCCGATCTGGCGGACGAGCCATGGGTGCTCACCCCGCGCGGCAGCTGGGAGCCGTGGCACCGCGGCTACGACGACGACTTCGCCGCGGCCGGCTTCACCCCGCGGGTGGTGCAGCGGGCCGCGTCCGTGCAGGGCCTGCTCGGACTGGTCGCGGCCGGGGTCGGGGTGACCCGGCTGGCCCGCTCCTCGCACAGCCTGCGTCGCACCGGCGTGGCGTTCGTACCGTTGGAGGGCGAGGTCGCCCGCACGGAACTGGTGTGGCTGCCGGGCAACGACAACCCGGCGGTCCGGGCGATCGCCGAGGTGGCGGCCGGTCTCGCGGCGGCGACGGATCTGACTCAGGCGGGCTGACCGCTGCGCGGCGACCTGGCCGCTGTTGGCGCAGGCGGGGTTGGAGCAGTAGGTGACGATTTGGCGGCGACGTCGTCGGTGACCAGGTCGATGGTCTCGATCATGGCGGGCCTTTCAGAAGGTCTTGGCGGTGTCGCGGGCGGCAGCGCGCGCGATGCGGCCGAGTTCGGCGGCGTCGCCGGTGAGGGTGAGGTGGAAGCGGATCTCGGTGACGTCGTCGATGCCGGTCCAGTTGAGCCAGCCGGTGAAGAACGGCGCCTGGAAGTCCGCGCCGAACTCCGGGCCGAGCCCGGGCGCCCACACCGCGCTGGTGTAGATGACCGCGGCGCGCTTGCCGCGGCCGGCCAGGAGGTGCCGGTAGCCGGTGGCCGGGTCGACGCCGAAGACCCAGCCGGGCTGGGACACGACGTCGACGAACTGCTTGAGCACGTACGGCACGCCGGAGTTCCACATCGGCACGCTGAACAGGATCCGGTCGGCGGCGTCGAACCGGGCGAACGCCGCCTGCGCCGCGGCCCAGGCCTCGGCCTCCTCGCCCTGCGGGGTGCCGCCGCCGAAGACGGTCATCTTGGCGCGGGCGGCCGCGGGGCCGAACGCCGGCAGCGAGCCGTCCCAGAGGTCCCATTCGCCGATGTCGGCGTCCGGGTGCTGGCTGCGGTAGCTGTCCAGGAAAGTGGCTGCCAGACGCAGCGATTCGGATGCTTCCCCTCGTGGGGACGCGGAAATGTGCAGCAGATCGGGCATGGCGATGCTCCTCGGACGAGGCCCGGCTTTCGCCGGACGAGAAATCGGACTAGAGTCCGCTTATGTCTTCGAACCGTAGCGGACCGAAGTCCGTTTCGTCAACGCCGGCCGGGCTGCCAGTGCTCGGCGCCCCCGTCCGCGAACGGGCCGACGCCGCCCGCAACCGGATCCGCGTCCTGGGAGCCGCCGAGAAGCTCTTCGCCGAACGCGGCGTCGACGCGGTCACCATGGACGACGTCGCGGGCGCGGCCGGCGTCGGCAAGGGCACGCTCTACCGCCGTTTCGGCGACAAGGGCGGCCTCGCCATGGCTCTGCTCGACGAGCGCGAACGGGAACTCCAGGAGCGGATCATCACCGGCCCGCCCCCGTTGGGCCCGGGCGCGGAGCCCGCCGACCGCCTCGGCGCGTTCATCGAGGCGTACCTGGAGCTCCTGGACCGCCAACTGGACCTGGTGCTCCTGTCGGAGACCGCCACGACGGGCGCCCGCTTCCGCACCGGCGCGCACACGTTGTGGCGCCGGCACTGCCGGCACCTCCTCGAAGCGGGCGGGGCGGAGGCCGCCGAGATCGCCGCGGACGTCCTGCTCGCGGCGCTGTCGGCCGAGCAGGTGCGGCATTGGCGGCAGGAGCGCGAGATGTCGTCGGCGACACTGGCGGAGTCGCTCGTCCGGCTGGCGCGGACCTGGCTCCGGTGACGCACCGTGTCCGCTGCTGGGCCGGTCCGTAGAATCGACGGCGATGCGTCGTCTTCGGTGGTACTGGGGAGCCCTCGTCCTCGCGTGCGTGGCCCTGCTGGTCGGCTTCTTCGTCTTCTTCGGCTCCGAAAGCAAGCCCGGGCAGCCGCAGCCGCGGCAGGGTCCGCCCGGCACCGGGCCGCTCACCGTCGTCGCGATGGGTGACAGCACCGTCTCCGGCGAAGGGGCCGGCCAGTACACCGCCGCCACCAACGGGCAGGGCGGCAATTGGTGCCACCGCTCCCCCAACGCCTTCGTCGAGAAGATCGCCGCCCCGGGCGTCACCGCGCGGGTCAACCTCGGCTGTTCCGGTGCGCCCGCCGAGCAGGTCGCGCTCGGGGACGTCAAGCAGTGGACCGAGGGTTCGCAGGCACGGCAGCTCGCCGCGCTGGTGAAGGACCACCGGGTGGCGGTGGTGGTGATCGCGGTCGGCGCGAACGACGAGCCGAAGTTCTCCAACCAGGTCAACGACTGCTTCAAGGCCTGGTTCGACGCCGGCGGCCCGCCGTGCAGCACCGCGCTGAAGCAGACCTGGAAGTCCAAAGTGGACGCAATGGTGCCGAAGGTCGCGAAGGCCGTCTCGGACGTCAAAACCGTGCTGGCGCAGGCCGGCTACGTCCCGGCGGACTACCAGCTGATCCTGCAGTCCTACGCGGCCCCGATCGGCCCGGACCTCCCGGAGGACCTGCGCAGCCTCAACGGCTGCCCGTTCCGCACCGAAGACCTGCGCTGGATCGCCCAGACCGGCATCGGCGTCCTGTCCTCCGGCCTGAAAGCGGCCGCCCAGCAGTCCGGCGCCCGGTTCCTGGACCTGGCGAAGGCGGGCGTCAAGCACGAGGCCTGCAGCGGCGGCGCGAACCCGGCGACCGAGTGGTTCACCCGGCTGACGCTCCAGCTGGCCGACCTCGGCCGGGCCGAGCGAGCCGGGCACGCGCTGCAGGAATCGTTCCACCCCAACGCGACCGGCCACGCGGCGATCGCCAACTGCCTGACCGAGTTCATCGCGGCCAAGGACGGCAACGCCTCCTGCCTGGCCGGCGCGGACGGCAAGCTCCACGCGGTCCCGGAGGTCGTGGCCCGCTGACCGCTCAGGGCACTTTGCGCACGGACGTCGTGTCCACGTCGGCGCGGGTGCCGTCCGCCCCGGCCGGCTGCAGCGGCGGAAGCGGGACGCCGTGGGTGTCGACCAGCACCGAGTGGGCCTCACCGGGCGCGAACGCGTGCCGTTCGCCCCACTGCCGCAGGGCCACGACGACCGTGAACAGGTCGCGCCCGGCCGGGGTCAGCTCGTAGACCTGCCGCCGGCCGGACGGCGCGGTCCGCCGGTCGAGGACGCCGCGGTCGACCAGGCGGCGGAGCCGGTCGGTGAGGATGTTGCGGGCGATCCCGGTGCGCTGCCGGAAGTCGGTGAACGACCGGGCGCCGTCCATCGCGTCGCGGACGACGAGCAGGCTCCAGCGGTCGCCGACGAGGTCGAGCGTGCGCGCCACCGGGCAGCTCGGGTCGGTCCAGTCCTCGGTCACCACACCTCCGGAAGAGTTGCTGTTCGAAACCATTCTGCCGTACGGTCGGATCAGTTTCAATCTGCTACCGATTGGAGGGTCATGGGCCGGAACACGCTGCTGGCGGCGGTGTGCGCCGTCGCGGTCGCGAGCATCTACGCCGCGCAGCCCGCGCTCGCCGGGATCGGCGCGGACCTGGACGTCCCGGCCGCGGACCTCGGCTGGATCGTCGCGGCCGGCCAGCTCGGCTACCTGGCGGGACTGGCCCTGCTCGTCCCCCTGGGTGACCTGCGGGACCGGCGCCGGCTCATCGCGGGCCACCTCGTCCTGACGGCGGCGGGCACGGTCGTCGCCGCCTCCGCGACCCGGCTCTGGGTGCTGCTGGCCGGGTTGGCCGTCGCCGGGTTGTTCGCCGTCGTCGTGCAGACGACCGTCGCCTACGCCGCGGCGAGTGCCACGCCGGCCGAACGTGGCCGCACCCTCGGCGTGGTGACCTCCGGGGTGGTCCTCGGCATCCTCGGCGCCCGCGTCGCGGCCGGGGCGCTGGCCACTGCGTGGGGCTGGCGCAGCGTGTACGTCGTGCTCGCCGCGCTCCTGGTCACGCTGGCGGCGGTGGTGCTGAAGACACTCCCACCCGACCCGCGCCCCGCACGGTCGTCCTACCGGGACGTGCTGACGTCGCTGGGCGGGCTGTTCCGCGAGCGGCTGTTCGTTTCGCGCGGGCTGGTCGCGTTCTTCCTGTTCGCCTCGTTCGGCACGCTGTGGAGCGGCCTGGCGCTCCCCCTGTCCGCCGGGCCGTGGCGGCTGGACGCGGCGCGGATCGGCCTGTTCGGGCTCGCCGGGCTGGTCGGCGCGCTGGGCGCCGCCCGGGCGGGCCGCTGGGCCGACGCGGGGTTCGCGCGCACGGTCACGCTCGGCGCCCTCGCCCTGCTCGCCGTCTCGTGGGCGGCGATCGGGCAGGCGTCGTGGTCACTCCCGCTCGTCGTCGCCGGCGTGGTGGTGCTCGACTTCGCCGTGCAGGCCGTGCACGTGAGCAACCAGCACCTGCTGACCACCGCGTATCCGGACGCGACCAGCACCGCCATCGGCGGCTACATGCTCTTCTACTCGCTCGGCTCGGCTCTGGGCGCGACCGCCACGACGGCCGCGCTCGCCGTCGCCGGCTGGGCGGGTTCCAGCGTCCTCGGCGCGGGATTCGCCTTGTGCGCCTTGGCGGCCGGCCTCACAGGTCGAGCGCGGCCCGCAGCGCGATGTCGATCCGTTCCTGGACGTCCTGGTCGATCTCGGCGATCCGCTCGTCGAACCACGGGCGGTAGAGCCGGGTGAGGTTGAGCGTCGACACCCAGTACCGGGCGTCGATCGCGACGCCGAGGATGTCCATCGGGTCGCGGTCGAGGAGTTCGGTGCCGAGCAGCCACGGCCGCTCGGACTCGTTCACCCCATCCGAAGACAGCAGCACCACTGTGCGCTGCCGGGCCGGATCGGTCGGGGGGTGGTACGTCCAGACTTCACCCCTGCGCACGCAGATCCTTCTCCGCCGCGCTCAGCTCGGCCTCGTCCGATTCCGCGGCGGCCGGTTCCGGCTTCTGCGGGGTGTAACCCGTGCGTACCGCCTCGCGCCTGGCCGCCTTCGACAGCCAGGACGAGACCGAGATCCCGTGGGCTTTCGCGGCTCGTTCGGCGAATTCCAGCGCGCCGCTGTCCAGCGAAAGAGTTACCTTACGTGTTGCCATACCTTTTACCGTACCAGCGCCCCGGCCACCGGGCGGGGCGCCGGGGTCAGAACGTCGGCGAACGTCCCTCGAACGGAGTAGAGAGCACCACCGTCGTGCGGGTCGACACCTTCGCCGCCTCCCGGATCCGCCGCAGCAGGTCCTCCAGCGCCAGCGGCGACTGGACGCGCACCAGCAGGATGTAGGACTCGTCGCCGGCCACCGAGTAGCACGACTCGATCTCCTTGATGTGCTGGATCCGCTGCGGATAGTCG
Source organism: Amycolatopsis sp. NPDC003731 (assembly GCF_053586895.1). NCBI lineage: Bacteria > Bacillati > Actinomycetota > Actinomycetes > Pseudonocardiales > Pseudonocardiaceae > Amycolatopsis > Amycolatopsis sp. NPDC003731. The sequence continues at coordinate 39,792 of NZ_JBSFNC010000025.1, forward strand.
TCCGGCGCGGCCGGGTCGTTCGGCGTCAGCGAGATCAGCGCCGTCAGCGGCAGGCCGATCTGCTCGCCGTCGAGCCGCGCGGTGTAGCCGAGGATGACCCCGCGCTGCTCGAGGCGGCGCACCCGCTGGTGCACCGCCGACACCGACAACCCGACCCGCTCGGCGAGGTCGGTGAAGCTGCGCCGCCCGTCCGCCGCGAGCTCCTGCACGATCGACTGGTCCAGCGGCTCCAGGCCGCCGGTGGTCATGCGTCCAGCACGACGAGCTCGTGCGGCTGGTTGTTGACGGCCTCGACGCCGTCTTCGGTGACGATGACGATGTCCTCGATCCGGGCGCCCCACCGGCCCGGCTGGTAGATGCCCGGCTCGACGCTGAAGGCCATGCCCGGCTCCAGCGGCAGCGCGTTCCCGGCGATGATGTACGGCTCCTCGTGCACGTCCAGGCCGATGCCGTGCCCGGTGCGGTGGATGAAGTACTCCCCGAACCCGGCCTCGGCGATGACGTCCCGCGCGGCGGCGTCGACGGCCTCGGCGGTCACGCCCGGCTTCACGGCGGCCACCGCGGCGGCCTGCGCGCGCTGCAGGACCGCGTAGGTCTCGGCCACGTCGGCGTCGCGCGGAGTACCCACGGCGTAGGTGCGGGTGGAGTCGGAGTTGTAGCCGGCCGGCAGCGGGCCGCCGATGTCGACGACCACGACGTCACCCTTCTCGATGACGCGCTCGGAGACGTCGTGGTGCGGGCTGGCCCCGTTCGGCCCCGACCCGACGATCACGAAGTCGGCCTGGACGTGGCCCTCCTCGACGATGGCCGCGGCGATGTCGGCCCCGACCTCGGCTTCGGTGCGACCGGGCCGCAGCCACTCGTGGACGCGGGCGTGCACCCGGTCGATCGCCGCACCGGCCTCGCGCAGCGACGCGATCTCGGCGGCGTCCTTGCGCATCCGCAGCTCCCGGACGACGGGACCGGCCAGCGTCTGCTCGGCGGTGTCGAGGGCGGCCCGCAGCGCGAGGACGTGCAGGGCCGGCGTGAAGTCGCTGACGGCGACCCGCCCGGGCTTGCCGAGCCGGTCGGCGACGAGCTTGTAGGGGTCGTCGCCGTCGACCCAGGTGAGCAGCTCGACGCCGAGCTCGTCGGTGGGGACGTCGGCGTACCCGGGCGCCTCCAGCTTCGGCACGACGAGCGCGGGCGTGCCGTCGGCGGGGACGACGAGGGTGGTGAGCCGCTCGAACGAGCCCCCGGCCTGCCCGAGCAGGTACCGCAGGTCGGAGCCGGGCGCGATCAGCAGGGCATCGGTCCCCGCGGCGGCCGCGGCAGCGCGGGCACGGTCCAGCCGCGCCCGGAGAGCGGCGGCATCGGGAGCGGGCGTGTGAAGGGATCGGCGCGACATGAAGGCGAGCCTAGTGGGGCGGCGGGCGAACCGAACGCGCCCGGGCCCACGACATGCCGGGCCGGGTGACCCGCGGCTCACCGCTCCCCCGCCACGAGCCGCCCTGGCCCGCCGGGGCGCCCCCCGTTTTCCACGCTACCGGTCACCACCGACAATTCCGGGCCCCGCAAGCCCGAACCCGATCAGCCACCCTCGTCGCCGCGAGCCCCGGCCCGCACCGCACCCCCGGCACCCGCGCCGCACTCCCCGGGCGACCCCGCCGCGTGGCTTGCCCCTCCTCCGCCCTCCGGACGTGGCAGGCTGTGCGGGTGACCGGATCCCTTGCCCTGCTCGACTCCGCGAGCCTGTACTTCCGCTCCTTCTTCGCCCTGCCCGACTCGATGCGTGCCGCCGATGGGACGCAGGTCAACGCCGTGCGGGGGTTTGCCGACACGATTGCGCGGATCCTCACCGACCGGCGGCCCGCGCGGCTCGTCTGCTGCCTCGACGCCGACTGGCGGCCGAAGTTCCGCACCGACCTGCTCCCCAGCTACAAGGCGCACCGGGTGGCCGAAGAGACCGGCAGCGGCCCCGACGTCGAAGAAGTCCCCGACACGCTCACCCCGCAGGTGCCGATCATCCTCGACCTGCTCGAGGCCTTCGGGTTCGCCACCGCCGAAGCCGCCGGGTACGAGGCCGACGACGTCATCGGGGCGCTCGCCACCCGGGAGAAAGCCGACCCGGTCGAGGTCATCACCGGCGACCGGGACCTGTTCCAGCTCGTGCGCACCGAACCCACCCCCACCTCCGTCATCTACGTCGGCAAGGGCTGGGCCAAGGCCGAGGTGCTGGGCCCGGCCGAGATCGCCGAGCGCTACAGCCTCCCCCGCGACACCGCCGGGCCCGCCTACGCGGACATGGCCGCGCTTCGCGGCGACCCGTCCGACGGGCTGCCCGGGGTCGCCGGCATCGGCGAGAAGACCGCCGCCAAGCTGATCACGCAGTTCGGGTCGCTCGAAGCCCTCGTCGCCGCGGGCGAAGCCGGGGACTCCGCGCTCCCGCTGAAGACCCGGCTGCGGCTGAAGGACGCCGCGGACTACCTCGCCGTCGCCCCCACCGTGGTCCGGGTGGCCGTCGACGCGCCGGTCGAGCAGTCCCGCCCCGACACCGTCCCCGCCACGCCCGCCGACCCCGAGCGGGTCGCCGAGCTCGCCGAACGGTGGAACCTCGGCAACTCCGTCGAACGGCTCCTCAAGGCCCTTCCCGGCGCCTAGAAGTGCGTGCCGCACCAGGGCGCGGCCGTCGTGGTGAACAGCTCGTCGGCCCGCCCGGGCGCCGCCGGGTCGCGGACGTCGAGGCGGCCCGCCTCCGCCAGCGTCGTCGCCGGCCAGTGCCCGAGGTAGAGCATGCCGAGCGTGTCGACGTCGAGGGCCAGGTCCGCGGCCGCGTCGGTGCGCCGGGCGCCGTCCGGGCCGACCTCGTAGTGCCCGGTGTTGGCCGGCAGCAGGCGGTCGGTCACCGCGAGCACCACCGGTGCGGCCGCCCGGTAGGTGCGGGCGGCGAGCGCGGCCGCGACGTCGACCGGCCGCAGCCACAGGTCGTCCTCGACGGCGGCGGTGGCCGCGTGCCGGTGGTCGGTCAGCATCAGCGCGAGGGGCTCGTCGACCGGGCGGTGCCGGGCGCGGACCTCCGAAACCAGGTCCACCGACAGCAGGTACCGCCAGAGCGCGGCCCGCGCGGCCGGGCCGGCGGCATGCAGGTCGTGGACGTCCAGCGCGGCACCGTGATCGGGTGAGTCGAACGACCGGCGGGTGATCGTGGCGTACACGACGAACCCGTCGTCACCGTCCGGTCCACTGTGGACGGCGACCAGGTGCCCGCCGTCCGGGCTCACCTGCCGGTTGTGCGAGATCGGCCACCACCGCTCCGGCCGCCCGATCATGCCCGGCCGGTGCAGCCCGATCCGCCGGTACAGCCCCGGGATCTCCTTCACCGCCTCCTCGGACGTCAGCAGCCGGACCTCCCCCTCGGCCGCGACGCGCTCGTGCAGCCGCGCCGCCGGCCGCGCCACCCGCAGGGTCTTGCCGAGCGCGGCCGAACCGTAGCCGAACCGCCCGTAGATGGTGGGTTCGCTCGCATGCAGGACGGCCACCGGCAGCCCGCGGGCCGCGAAGTCCGCCAGCTGCGCCCGCATCATCGCGCTCAGCACCCCGCGGCGGGTCCGGTCGGCGCGGACGCCGACCCCCTCCACCGCCGCGACCGGCACCGTCCGCCCGCCGGGGACGGCGATCTCGGTGTCGTAGGAGCTGACGATCCCGATCGGGCTCCCGCCCTCGAACGCGCCGAACTTGTGCCCGGCCGGCCAGGACTCCCCGATCCGCGCCCAGAGGTCGTCGGTGACGGGCGGGGCGTGCAACGCGCGGCGCAGCAGGTCGAACGTGCTGCGCCGCTCTTCTTCGGTGATCGGGCGGACGTCGAAGGCAGTCATCCTCCCGATCCTGCCGCGGGACGTCCGGACCGGCACCCGGTTTTAGAAGTGGCTCCCGCTCCAGGCCGCCACCCGGGTGCCGAACAGCACGTCCGCGGCCGCCGGAGCGGCCGGGTCCCGGACCTCGATCCGGCCCGCGTCCGCCAGCGCCGACGGCCGCCAGGTGCCGAGGTACACCATCGCCAGCGTGGTGACGTCCAGGCGCAGCCCGGCCGGCCGGTCCGTGCGCCCGGCGCCGTCCGGCGTCACCAGGTACGTGCCGCCGTTGCCGGGCAGCAGCGGATCGGTCACCTCGATCACCACCGGCTCGCCGGACCCGTACGCCCGGCCGGCCAAGGCGGCCGGGACGTCGACGAGCCGGATCCAGTGCTCGTCCCCGATCCGGTCGACGTTCCCGCGCCGGTGATCGGCCAGCAGCAGCTCGATCGGGTCGTCGAGCGGCCGCGACTCGACCGCGACCCGGTCCACCAGGTCGAGCCCCAGCAGGAACCGCCACAGCCCGGCGAACGCCGCCGGGGAACCGGCGAACAGGTCCGCCACCTCCAAGGTCTTCGTCCACGGGTGCGCCTGCGCCCCCGCCACGTGGTAGAAGGCGAACCCGTCCGGCCCGCCGGGACCGTGGTGCACCAGCGCCCTCACCGGCATCGTGTGCCGCCGCAGCTGCATCTCGTACAGCCGCCACAGCACCTCGGGCCGGGACATCATCCCCGGCCGGTGCTCGAGACCGTCGTACACCGCGGGACAGACCTCCAGGGCCCGGTCGAAGTCCAGCAGCTCCAGCTCCCCGCCCACCGGCGCGTCCGGCCGCAGCCGCGCCCGGTGCCGGTCGACGCTGTAGGCGCGGTACCGGGTGGCCAGGCCGTAGCCGAACCGGCCGTAGATCCCGGCTTCCGACGCCAGCAGGTTCGCGAACACCACCCCGCGCGCCGCGAAGTCCTCGAGCTGCGCCGTCATCATCGCCCGCAGTACCCCACGCCGCGTCCGGTCGGGCCGCACCCCGACCGAGGTGACCCCCACCATCGGCAGCGACGCCCCGCCCGGCACGGTCAGCTGCGCGTCGAACGAGCGGGCCGTGCCGATCAGCTCCGGATCGAACACCCCGACCGTGCCCCCGGGCTGGTAGTACCGCGCGGCGTACACCCACTCGGCGTCGTCGGAGGGCGGGAAGTGCACGGTCTCCCGGAACAGGTTGCTCGCCGTCCGGTGCTCCTCGGTGCCCAGCGTCCGGATCTCGAAGTCGCTCATGCCCGGATCATCCTCGGAAACGCCGAGGCCCGGCCACCGGAATTACCGGCGGCCGGGCCCGAAACGTCGCGCGCTACTTGGTGACGGGCGGGGAAACCTCGTAGTTGCCGCCGTCACCCTTCACCGTGATCGGCACCTGCTGCGGCTTCCCGGCGATGGTGGCGGTGCACTCGAACTTCGCCCCGTCCTCCACCTTCTGCTCCGCCGGGCAGGTCACGTTGGTGACACCGTCGATCTTGTAGGTCTCCGTCAGCAGCTTCTGCACGTCGGTCTGCATCTGGGTGTTGTTGAAGACCTGCGTCTTCAAGAACCCGGGCGCGACGAACCCCAGCACCAGGAACGCCGCGACGACCACGATCGCCGCGACCACCCCGATCAGCAGGCCCTTCTTCGACTTCGCCGGCTGCTCCCCCTCCGGGGCGGCCGCGCCGGGGAACTGCTGCTGGCCGTAGTCGTACTGGCCACCCGGCTGCTGCCCGTACTGCGGCTGCGCCTGGGGCCCGCTCTGCGGGTACCCCCCACCGGGCTGCTGCCCGTACTGCGGCTGGGCCTGCGGGCCGCTCTGCGGGTACCCGCCGCCGGGCTGCTGGCCGTACGGCGGCGGCTGCTGGCCCCACTGGGGCTGCTGCGGCGGGGCGTACCCGCCCGGCTGCTGCCCCCACTGCTGCGGTTGCTGCGGCTGGCCCCATTGCTGCTGCTGGTTCGGGTCGTAAGAAGGCTGCTGCGGCTGGCCCCACTGCGGCTGCTCCTGCGGGCCGCTCGGCGGGTACGCGCCGCCCGGCTGCTGCCCGTACTGGGGCTGCTGTGGGTCGTTGCCGCCATACGGCGTGCTCATCGTCTGCCTCCGCCTGCTTCACTCATCTCGCTGTCCACCCCGAAACACCGCCCGAGCCGCGCACACACGGTGTCGCACGCGATCCAACCACAGGTCGGAGCCGAGCACACGCGCCCACGCTCACCGCTTCCGCCGCTTGGAGCAGGCCTGACACGGAGTTCACGCGGCTCCCGCGGCCACGACCCCGCGCCGCAGCGCCTTCACCGCCTCGGCCGCCGCCGCACCCACCGGATCCGCCTTGCCCAGCACGTCCCGGATCTGGTCGAGCAGGTCGATCACCTGCCGCGACCAGCGCACGAAGTCACCGGCCGACAGCTCCTGCCCGTTCGCCTCCGCCGCAGTCAGCACCTTCTCCAGGGATTCACCCCGCGCCCAGCGATAAACCGGCCACGCGAACCCGGCATCCGGCTCCCGCGTCCGATCCAGCCGGTGCCGCCGCTCGTCCTCGGTCAGCTCCACCCACAGCCGCGCCGTCTCCTGCCACGCCTCGGGCACCGCCCCGCCCGGCAGCCGCGCCTCCCCCGCGGTGTCCCGGCGCGCCTCGAACACCAGCGTCGACACGACCGCCGCCAGCTCGGCCGGGTTGAGCTTGCGCCACACCCCGTGCCGGATGCACTCCGCGGCCAGCAGATCCGACTCGCTGTAGAGCCGCGTCAGCCGCCGCCCGTGCTCGGTGACGCGGTCCTCGCCGTCCCCCGCCGACTCCGGCCCCAAGTACCCACGCTCACCCAGCAGAGCCAAGATCCGGTCGAACGCCCGCGCCAGCGAGTGCGTCGTCGCCGCGACCTTCCGCTCCAGCTGCTGCGTCTCCGCCGCGAGCCGCTGATACCGCTCCACCCAGCGCAGGTTCGCCTCGCGCTCGGCCAGCCCGTGACACGGGTGCGCCCGCAACGCCCGCCGCAACGCGGCCAGCTCCCCGTCCTCGTTCGCCCCCGACCGCCGCTTCTGCCGCCCCGGCAGCGAAATCCCGGCGTTCCGCAACGTCGACGCGATGTCCCGGCGCGTCCGCGGCGACCGCAGCTCGATGTGCTTGGGCAGCTTGATCCGCCCCAGCGCCTCCACCGGCGCCGGGAAGTCCGCCACCGACAACGGCCCCGACCACCGGTCCTCGGTCACCACCACCGGCCGCGGCTCCCGGATCGGGTCCAGCCCCGGGTCGACCACCACGGCCAGCCCCGCCCGCCGGCCCGCCGGCACCGCGATCACGTCACCCTTGCGCAGCTTCTCCAGCGACTCCGCCGTCCCGGCCCGCCGCACGGCCGTGTTCTGCCGCGACAACGCCTTCTCCCGCGCCGAAATCTTCGCCCGCAGCTCGACGTACTCCAGCATCTCGTCGAAGTCGCCGGTCACCGCGGCCGTGTAGCCCTTCAGCGCCTCCTTGTTCCGCTCGATCCGGCGCGCGGTCCCCACCACCGACCGGTCGGCCTGGAACTGGGCGAACGACTGCTCCAGCAGCTCCCGCGCCTCCGCCGCGCCGACCTGCGCCACCAGGTTGACCGCCATGTTGTAGCCCGGCCGGAACGACGACCGCAGCGGATAGGTCCGCGTCGAGGCCAGCCCGGCCACCTGCTTCGGATCCACCCCCGGCTGCCACGCGACGACCGCATGCCCCTCGACGTCGATGCCGCGCCGCCCGGCCCGGCCGGTCAGCTGCGTGTACTCACCCGGCGTCAAGTCGACGTGCGCCTCGCCGTTGTACTTCACCAGCCGCTCGAGCACGACCGTGCGGGCCGGCATGTTGATCCCCAGCGCCAGGGTCTCGGTCGCGAACACGACCTTCACCAGCCCGCGGACGAACAGCTCCTCGACGGTCTCCTTGAACGCCGGCAGCAGCCCCGCGTGGTGCCCGGCGATCCCACGCTCCAGAGCCTCCCGCCACTCCCAGTAGCCGAGCACGCCCAGGTCGCCCTCCGGCAGGTCCGCCGTGCGCTCCTCGATGACCCGGCGGATCTCCTCGACCTCACCCGGCCCGTTCAGCCGCAGCCCCGACCGGACGCACTGCGCCACCGCGGCGTCACACCCCGCCCGCGAAAAGATGAACACGATCGCCGGCAGCAACCCGGCCCGGTCCAGCTGCTCCACGACGTCCACCCGCGACGGCGGCCGGAACCGCGGCATCCGCGGCGGCGCGCCCCGCCGGTTCCGCGGCCCCCGGAACCCCGCGGGCGCGTACTGGCGGCCGATCTCCTCGGTCCGCCGCAGCAGGGTCGGGTTGATCCGCAGCTCGGCGTTCGGCGCGTGCACGTCGTCCCCGGCGAACAGGTCCAGCAGCCGGTTCCCGACCAGCATGTGCTGCCACAGCGGCACCGGCCGGTGCTCGTCGACGACCACCGTCGTGTCGCCCCGCACCTCCACCAGCCACTCGCCGAACTCCTCGGCGTTGCTGACCGTCGCCGACAGCCCGACCACGCGGACGTGCTCCGGCAGGTGCAGGATCACCTCTTCCCACACCGCGCCCCGGAACCGGTCGGCCAGGTAGTGCACCTCGTCCATCACGACGTACCCGAGGTCGGTGATCGTCGACGAGCCCGCGTAGAGCATGTTGCGCAGCACCTCGGTGGTCATCACGACCACCTGCGCGCCGCCGTTGATCGAGGTGTCCCCGGTGAGCAGGCCGACGGCGTCGCTGCCGTAGCGGGCCACGAGGTCGGCGTACTTCTGGTTCGACAGCGCCTTGATCGGCGTCGTGTAGAAGCACTTGCGGCCCTCGGCCAGCGCCAGGTGCACCGCGAACTCGCCGACGACGGTCTTGCCCGCCCCGGTGGGCGCGCAGACCAGCACGCCGTGGCCGTCCTCGAGGGCTTGGCACCCGCGGATCTGGAACTCGTCGAACTCGAAGGACACCTCCGCGGCGAAGCGCGTCAGCTGGGGGTGCTTCCCGCGGCGCGCGGAGGCCGCATAGGCCTCGGCCGGGGACGGAGAAGGGCTACTGGCCACCTCCTCAGCGTTTCACACCCCACCGACAGTCTGCACGTTGCGTGCACCGACCCGCCGTATAGGTCGTTATACACCTGCAGGGGCCGGAACCGGTGCGGTTCCGGCCGCGTCGGAGCGGGCATGAGCGAACCGTGCCCGAGCTGCGGCCTCCTGGACCGGGTGCAGCACGTGCCCGCGGCCTACCACGGCGGCCACTCGTTCTACCGCGGCCAGGGCCCGGCGGTCGCGATCCCGGCCGGTGACGGCGTGATCGTGACGAACAGTCAGATCAGCGGCGTGACGGTGACGGCGGTGGCCCGGGCGCTGAACCCCTTCCCTCCCCCGCGCCGCGGCGGCGGCCTGCTGGCGGCGGCGATCCTGCTGGCCCTGGTGGGCAGCTGTTTCCTGCTGCTGCCGTTCTCGGTGTCCGACGACCCGCCCCCGGGTGGCGCGGCGTCGAAGGCGCTGGGTGTCGCGCTGTTCGCGTTGCCGTCGGTGTGCGTGTACGTGGCGGCGGGAGTGCTGGTGTGGCTGTACGTGCGGCGGGTGCGGGCACACCGGCGGCAGCGGCGGGGTGTCCCGGCGGCGCAGCAGGTGTGGGAGCAGGGGTGGTTCTGCCACCGCTGCGGCGGCGTCTACTTCGCCGACTCGGGCCGGCTGCTGACCCCGGCCCACTTCCGGCACCTGGTGGCCCGGGCGGGCGGGTACGACCGTTAGGCCAGCACGGTGAGCGCGCCCGGCACGCAGCTGGCCGTCACCGGCACCGCGCCCTGCGGTTCCCCGTCGGCGTAGGCCGGCCACGTGTTGCCGGCCAGGGTCACCGAGCGGGCGCGCAACGTGCGGACCGCGGGGTGGGTCACGTGGTTGCCGGTGCGCAGGCCGGGGAGCATGCGGATCAGGCCGCGGCGGGTGGCGTGCCCGATGATCGTGACGTCGAAGACGCCGTCCTCGGGGTCGGCCGTGGGGCAGATCGGGACGCCTCCGCCGTAGAACCGGGTGTTGCCGATCGCCACGAGCGTCGCGTCGAGTTCGAGGCGGCCGGTGCCGGTGTCGACGACCACCGGGCGGGGGCGGAACGACGCCAGCTCGGCCAGGATCGCCACGTCGTAGCGGCGGGGTCCGGACGGCCAGCGCATTCGGTTGGCGCGTTCGTTGACGCTCGCGTCGAACCCCGCGCACAGCACCGTCGCGAACCACGTGTCGCCCACGCGGCCGAGGTCGATGCGCCGGCGGGCGCCCGAGCGCAGGGCCGCGACCAGCGCGTCGACCGCCGGGAGCGGCTCGCCCGGGATGCCGAGGGCGCGGGCGAAGTCGTTGCCGGTGCCCGCCGGGACGAGGCCGAGCGCGACGTCGTGGTTCGCGCAGAACTGGACGCCCTGGTGGGCGGCGCCGTCCCCGCCGAGCACGATCAGGACGTCCAGCCCGGCGGCGTGGGACGACCGCATCAGCGCGCGGGACTCCTCGACGGAGTGGGCGACCAGCACGTCGAGCCGGTCGACCGCCGCGCGCAGCCGCTCGGCGACGGTGTCGGCGATCCGGGCGGCCGCGCCGTGCCCCGACGCCGGGTGCACGGCGAGCGCGGCGTGGATCCCCACTAGGTGACGTCGTCGGTGCTCGACCGGCCGCCGGACGCGGTCGGGGCGGACGGCTCGTCGTCGATGGTGCTCGGCGTGTAGTCGAAGGGGGCGGCTTCGTCGTCGGCGAGGGAGTCCCAGCCCTCGTCGGAGCGGGCCTTGTCGAGCTTGCGGTCGTGGAAGCGGGCCATCTGCACGGCGATCTCGAACAGCACGGTGAGCGCGCCGGCCAGACCGAGCATGGAGAACGGGTCCGAGCCCGGGGTGGCGAAGGCGGCGAAGACGAAGAGCGCGAACACGATGCCGCGCCGCCACTTCTTCAGCTGCACGTACTTCACGACGCCGACGCGGTTGAGCATCACCACGAGCAGCGGGAGCTCGAAGCTGATCCCGAAGATGATCAGCAGCGACAGGAGGAACGAGATGTACTTGTCCGCGGTCAGCGCGGTGACGAACGCGTCCTGCCCGAAGCCCATGAGCAGCTGCAGCGCGTGCGGGAAGAGGATGTAGGCGAGCACGGCGCCCGCGGCGAACAGCACCGACGCGAACCCGACGAACGTCAGCGCGTACTTGCGTTCCTTGCTGTACAGGCCCGGCGCGATGAACGCCCAGAGCTGGTACAGCCACGCCGGCGAGAGGAGCACGGCCCCGGCCGCGATGCCGACCTTCAGCTGCGTCATGAAGGCCTCGAACGGCACGGTCTGCAGCAGCCGGCACCCTTCGGCGCTGTCGAGCCGGCGCTCCGGCGGGATCGCGCAGTACGGGTCCTTGACGAGGTCGCCCAGCGACGGGATCGGACCGATCTTGGTGCCGAACCAGATGAAGCCGAGGATCCCGCCGATCACCACCGCGAGCAGCGCGAAGCCGAGACGGCGGCGGAACTCGTAGATGTGCTCGATGAGCGTCATCGTGCCGTCGGGATTGGCCCGACGGCTGCGCTTGCGCCGCTTCGACCGGCGGCTGTCACCGTTTCCGGAGGCGGATTCCGCCACGGGTTGTTCCGTTCTCGTCGGAGTCCGCCGGAGCGCGCCGGGTGCGGCGCGCTCCGTGGACGGGGGACCGGGTGTGGCCTAGCCGCTCAGCTGACGTTCTTCTGCGGCTGCTCGGCGGCCTGCTGCTTCTTCAGCTCGTCGAGCTGACGCTGCAGGTCGGCGACCTGCTGGTCGGTCGAAGCGGGCGTGGCGGGCTTGGCCGGGAGCTGCTTCGTCTCGGCGGGCTCGGCGTCTTCGTGCGCCGCGGCCTTGTCGCCGGTGAGGTCCTTGGTCTCGGCCTTGAAGATCTTCATGGACTTGCCGATGGACCGGGCCGCGTCGGGAAGCCTCTTGGCCCCGAACAGCAGCACGACGACGAGCACCAAGATGATCAAATGCCACGGCTGCAATCCGTTCAGCATGGTGGCCTCCTATCTGCGTCTGGTAGGGATGTTACTGGTTTTCCGCTTTGCGGCGGCGCTGCGCGAACGCGACGCGCAACCCCGCGGCCCTGGCCCGGACGAGCCCCGCCCGGTCCTGGGTGTTCGTCACCACCATGCTTGTGGTTTGCCGGAAGGCACGCAAGACCTTGACGGTCCGCACCAGCAGGACCACGAGCAGCGCGAGGCCGAGCACGATGAGCACAGCGGTGGGCAGGTACGGCACGCCGTCAGCCTAGTGGTCGCAGGTTGACGGAAGGTGACGGGCTCGGGCCACCGCGTCGGCCGCCCGGCGACCGACGTCGGACGCGAGGTCCGCCGGGCTCTCCACCAGCGCTTCCCCGCCCAGGCTGAGCACCAGGCGCACCATCCACGACTGGTCGGCGTAGCGCATCCGGATGCGCAGCCGGCCCCCGTCGAGCTCGTCGAGCTCCTCGCACGGGTAGTACTCGGCTACCCAGCGTGCGTCCGGGTCGAGGACCAGGACGGCCTCCCGCTGGTCGGGACGCTCGCGGAAGACGCCGTCGGAGACGTCGGTGGGGTGCGCGTGGGCGGGCGGCCGCGACGGCTCCTCGAGCACGGTCAGCTCGTCGATCCGGTCGAGCCGGAACAGCCGGACGCCCTCGGCGCGGCGGCACCAGGCTTCGAGGTAGCCGACCGCCTGGACGATCAGCAGCCGCATCGGGTCGACCGTGCGCTCGGTGATCTGGTCCTTCGAGGCGGTGTAGTAGCGGATCCGCAGGGCGCGTCCGCCCTGCAGCGCCCGGGCGACCTCCTCGCGGGTGCGCGCGGTCTTCTTGCCCTCGCGCACTCCCCCGCCGACCACCACACCGGCCGGCTGGGCCTGCCCGGCGGCGGCCTCGATCTTGGCGATGGAGCGGCGGACGGCGTCGCCGTCGACCACGCCCGGCGTCTCGGCCAGCGCCCGCAGCGCCACCAGCAGCGCGGTCGCCTCGCCGCCGGTCAGCCGGAGCGGGCGGCTCATCCCGGCGTCGTGGGTGACGACGATCGTGTCGCCCTCGAAGGACAGGTCGATCAGGTCGCCGGGGCCGTAGCCGGGCAGCCCGCACATCCAGAGCAGCTCGAGGTCCTTGCGCAGCTGCCTCGGCGTGACGTCGAAGTCCTGCGCCGCGTCGTCGATGCGGACGCCGGGGCGCGCCAGCAGGTACGGCACGAGCGCGAGCAGCCTCGGCATCCGGTCGGTGGACCCGCTCACCGGGCGCTCACCTGCCGGGCGACGACGGCTTCGAGGCGGTCCTGCACGCTCTTGGCCAGCACGTCGGGTTCGAGCACGACGACGTCCGGGCCCTGCGCGCTGATCCAGTCGGCGGCCGATTCGGGGTAGAGCAGGCCGATCTCCACGAGGTCGCCCTCTTCGCCGTCGATGCTGCTGCGCCCGACGACGGTGCCGCGGCGGCGGACCCCGGCCGCGCGGCCGTCGGCGACCCACAGCCGGGCGGTGGTGACCGGCGCCGGTTCGCTGTCGCCGGTGGCCGTGACGAGCTTGAGCAGGTTGACGCCCTCGGGACGCCGGACCTCGCCGGGCTTGCCCACCGGGCGCACCTGCCCGGTGACCCGGGAAAGCCGGAAGCAGCGGGTGGCGCCGCGGTCGCGGTCGTGCCCGACGACGTACCAGCGGGCCCGCCAGGACACCACGCCCCACGGTTCGAGGGTGCGCATGATCCGCTCCGGGGAGCCGCTGCGGCGGTACTCGAAGCGCACGGCCTGGCCGTTCTGGACCGCGGCCAGCAGCGGCCCGAACGCCGGCTCGGCGCGCACCCGCGGCTCGACCACGGTGGGTGCCTGGTCGTCGACCTCCAGGCCGGCGGCGCGCAGCTTGACGAGCGCGCCCTGCGCCTGGCCGGTCAGCTCCGGGGAGTCCCACAGCCGGGAGGCGAGCGCGACGGCGGCGGCTTCGTCGGGGGCGAGGTCGATCTCGCCGAGTTCGTAGTCGCGGCGGGCGATGCGGTAGCCCTCGATGGCGTCGAACGCGCCGTTGCGGCCGGTCTCCAGCGGGATGCCGAGCTCGCGCAGTTCGGTCTTGTCCCGCTCGAACATCCGGAAGTAGGCGTCGTCGCTCGCCGCGTCGCCGTATCCGGGCACGATGCCGCGGATCTTCTCGGCCGTGAGGTACTGCCGGGTGGACAACAGGGCCAGCACCAGATTGACCAGTCGTTCGGCGCGTGCGGTGGACACCGGTAGAGCCTAGCCCGCGCCGCCCGGCCCGATCGTGAGGTCCGGGGTACGCGCGTCGTAATCGCTTCGCGCGGCGTCGACGGCTTCGAAGTTCGCTTCGGCCCAGTCCTTGAACCCGGCCATCAAGGCACGCAGCGACTCCCCCAGTGGCGTAAGGGAATAGTCGACGCGGACGGGCACCGCCGGGGTGACCTCGCGGCGGACGAGGCCGTCCCGCTCGAGCACCCGCAGGGTCTGGGTGAGCATCTTCTGGCTGACCCCGGCGATCCGCCGCGAAAGGTCGCTGTAGCGCTGCGGCCCGTCACCGAGCGCGACGAGGATCAGGCTGACCCACTTGCCGGCGATCTCGTCGAGCAGCTTCCGGGTCGGGCGCGCGGCCAGGTAGGCGTCGTAGGCGGCCTTTTCGGCCTGCCGCCGCTGTTCCGCCGTGCGCGTGGGCACCGGGCGAACCTCCTCGTCGGGTAGGCACCTGCGAGTGCGTACTTCCCAATGGAGAGTAGCTCCCCATACGGTCGCCGGGAAGGAGGTTCGGATGCGTGCGATGGTGATCCGCCGGTTCGGCGGGCCGGAAGTGCTGGAGTTCGCCGAGGTCCCGGTGCCGGAGCCGGGCCCGGGGCAGGTCCGGATCCGGGTGGCGGCGGCCGCGGTGAACCCGGTGGACCTGGCGACCCGCAGCGGGGTGCTGAGCTCGGCCGGGGTGGTGCCGCCGCGGGAGGTGCTCGGCCTGGGCTGGGACGTCGCGGGCGAGATCGACGACCCCGGCGACACCGGGTTCCGGGCCGGCGAAGCCGTGATCGGCCTGCGTGACCGGATCGCCACGCCGCTCGGCGCCTACGCCGAGCGGATCGTGCTCGACGCCTCGGCCGTCGCCCCCGCTCCGGCCGGCGTCTCCCCCGCCGAAGCCGCCACCCTGCCGCTGAACGCGCTGACCGCCGCCCAGGCCCTGGACCTGGTGGGCACCACGGGGACCGTCCTGGTCACCGGCGCGGCCGGGGCCGTCGGCGGGTACGCCGTCGCGCTGGCGCACGCGCGTAAGTTGCGGGTCGTCGCGGTGGCGTCCGAAGCCGACGAAGCCCAGGTCAGGGCGTCCGGTGCGGACGAGTTCGTGCCGCGCGGGCCGTCGCTGGCCGACCGGGTCCGCGCGGTGGTCCCGGGCGGCGTGGACGCGGCCCTCGACCCCGCGCTCCTCGGCTTGGACGCGCTCGACGCGGTCCGCGGCGGCGGCGAATTCGTGGCCTTCGCCGCGGGCGCCGCCCCGATCCCCCTGCGCGGCGTCCGCGTCCGCACCGTCTGGATCCGCGCCGACGGCGGCCGCCTGGCCGAGCTGGCCCGCCTGGCGGAGAACGGGACGCTCCCCCTGCGCGTCGCCGGAGTCCTGCCCCTGGCCGAGGCGGCGGCCGCCCACGAGCGGCTCGCCGCGGGCGGGTTGCGCGGCCGGCTCGTCCTGACTCCCTAGCCTGGAGGGCATGGATGATCGCGTTCTCCTCATCACCGGCGCTTCCCGCGGCCTCGGCGCCGCGACCGCACGCCTGGCCGCGGCGGCCGGCTTCAAGGTCGCCCTCGTCGCCCGCCAGGCCGAGTCCGTCACGCCCCTGGCCACCGAACTCGGCGAGGACCGGGCCCTCGCCCTCGGCGCCGACGTCGGCGACTGGCCGGGCATCTCCGGAGCCGTCGCCGAGACGGTCGCGAAGTTCGGGCGGCTCGACGCGGCCTTCGCCAACGCCGGCATCGGCGTCGGGACGTCCTTCTTCGGCGACGACGACCCCGATCCGACGGCGTGGGAGCCCATGGTCCGCACGAACGTCCTCGGCGCGGCCTACACCGCCCGCGCGGCCCTCCCGGCGCTCAAGGAAACCGCCGGCCACCTGCTGATCACCGGCTCGGTCGCCGGCCGGTACATCCGCAACGCGAGCCTGTACTCGGTGACGAAGTGGGCCGTCACCGGCATGGCCGGCGCGATCCGCGAGGAAGCCGTCGGCACCGGCGTGCGGGTCACGCTGATCAACCCGGGCATCACCGACACCGACATCCTCACCGACGAGCAGCGCACGAAGCCCCACCTCGAGCCCGCCGACATCGGCCGCGCGGTGCTCTACGCCCTCCAGCAGCCGCCCTCGGTCGACGTCAACGAGATCCTGGTCCGCCCGACCGGCCAGGTCCTCTAGCGGAGCCGGGCGACCCGGCCGCCGGCGCCGCTGGCCCAGCAGGCGGCCCCGGCGCAGGCCACGCTGTCGAAGCTGCCGGTGTCGAACGACGTCCAGTGCCGGCCGCCGTCGGGGCTGTAGTCGCTGCCGCCCGGGCCGACCGCGAGCACCGTCCCGCCGCGCCAGGCCAGCCCGGAGCGGTACCCGGCCGGGTACTGGCCGGGGGTGGCCCAGGTGCGGCCGCGGTCCCGGGTGAGCGCCACGGCCGGGCCGGGTGCCGTCGGGTTCGCGAAGTCGCCGCCGATCGCGATGCCCTGGAACGGCGTGCGGAAGGCCAGCGCGAACACGCCCGCCGACGGGCTGCTCGGCAACGGCGTGTCCGACGCCGTCCAGTGCCGGCCGCCGTCGCCGGAGTGCAGGACGCGGGCGGTCGCGCCGCCACCGGTCGCGAGCCAGGCGTCGAACGGCCCGGCCGTCGTGACGCACTGGCCGCTGGCCGCGAACCCGGCCTCGCCGGGCAACGCGGGCGGGAAGCCGCTGTCGGGCACCGGGCGCCAGCTGCGGCCGCCGTCGAAGGTGGCCTGGACCCGGAACCGGCCGTCGACCGGGTCGCTCATCGCCAGGCCGCGCCACGGGTCGAAGAAGGCCAGGCAGTCGTAGAAGGCCGCCGCGTCGGTGTTCTGGAACGTCTGGCGCCAGTGCGTGCCGCCGTCGTCGGTCCGGTAGACGCGGGAGTCGGTCCCCGGCCCGATCGAGAGGATCACGGCGTGCTGGGCGTCGAAGGCCTCGATGTCGCGGAACTGCAGCGTCTCGGTGCCCGGCGGCCCGACGGACTTCCAGGTGGCCCCGCCGTCGGTCGTGCGCAGGACCGTCCCCTGGGTGCCGCTGACCCACGCGACCCGCGCGCTGACGGCGGACAGGCCGCGGAACTGGGCGGTGACGCCGGTCGGCGTGAGCTCCCACGTCGGCGGGCGCTCCCCCGCCGACGCCGGGGCGGCGATCGAGACCAGCAGGGCGAGCACCAGCAGCACGACACGCATGCCGCGATCCTGCCGCACCCGCCCGGCGACTTTCGTAGGAAAACGCCGGGCGGGCGGCGGTCTAGAGCGAGCTGATCAGGCGTTCCACCCGCTCGTCGACCGAGCGGAACGGGTCCTTGCACAGGACCGTGCGCTGGGCCTGGTCGTTCAGCTTCAGGTGCACCCAGTCGACGGTGAAGTCGCGGCCCGCGGCCTGGGCGGCGGCGATGAAGTCGCCGCGCAGCTTGGCCCGGGTCGTCTGGGGCGGGGTGTCCTTGGCGGCCTCGATCTCGCCGTCGTCGGTGACCCGGCGGACCAGGCCCTTGCGCTGGAGCAGGTCGAAGATGCCCCGGCCCCGGCGGATGTCGTGGTAGGCCAGGTCGAGCTGGGCGATGCGCGGGCTGGACAGGTCCAGGTCGTGCTTGTGCCGGTAGCGCTCGACCAGCCGGTGCTTGATCGCCCAGTCGATCTCGGTGTCGATCTTGCCGAAGTCCTGCTGCTCGACCGCTTCGAGGGCCCGGCCCCACAGCTCGACGACGCGCTCGTTCGCCGCGGTCGTGCCGTTGTCCTTGATGTGCTGGACCGCGCGGGCGTGGTACTCGCGCTGGATGTCCAGCGCCGAGGCCTCGCGCCCGCCGGCCAGCCGCACCTGGCGGCGGCCGGTGAGGTCGTGGCTGATCTCGCGGATCGCCCGGATCGGGTTGTCCAGGGTGAAGTCGCGGAACTGGACGCCGGCCTCGATCATCTCGAGCACCAGGTTCGCCGAGCCGACCTTGAGCATGGTCGTCGGCTCGGCCATGTTCGAGTCGCCCACGATGACGTGCAGCCGCCGGTAGCGCTCGGCGTCGGCGTGCGGCTCGTCGCGGGTGTTGATGATCGGCCGCGAGCGGGTGGTGGCGCTGGAGACGCCCTCCCAGATGTGCTCGGCCCGCTGGGAGAGGCAGTAGACCGCGCCGCGCGGGGTCTGCAGCACCTTGCCGGCCCCGCAGATGAGCTGGCGGGTCACCAGGAACGGGAGCAGCACGTCCGCGATCCGGGAGAACTCCCCCGCCCGGGTCACCAGGTAGTTCTCGTGACAACCGTAGGAGTTGCCCGCGGAGTCGGTGTTGTTCTTGAACAGGAAGATGTCGCCGCCGATGCCCTCGTCGGCGAGCCGCCGCTCGGCGTCGACCAGCAGGTCCTCGAGGATCCGCTCCCCGGCCTTGTCGTGCGTGACCAGCTGCACGAGGTCGTCGCACTCGGCCGTCGCGTACTCGGGGTGCGAGCCGACGTCCAGGTAGAGCCGGGAGCCGTTCGACAGGAAGACGTTCGATGAGCGTCCCCAGGACACGACCCGCCGGAAGAGGTAACGCGCCACCTCGTCGGGCGAGAGCCTGCGCTGTCCGTGGAAGGTGCACGTGACCCCGAACTCGGTCTCGATGCCAAAGATCCGCCGCTGCATTCCACCAGAGTAGGCGCTGGACCCCCTCCCACGGTGCGCCGTTCGGGCGTCGACACGCCCCCAGTAGGCCACAGACGGTGAATTCACCCGGAATACGGCACGATTGGAGCACGGCCCTTGACGTCATGCGGAAGGCGGACTCCCTTGTCACACCAGCTCATCCGGGCCTTCCGGCGGGTCGGCCGGACCGACCGCGCCCTGATGCGCCGCACTGCCTCGCTGCCCGCCTCGAAGGCCGACGACGCGCTGAGGACGCTGTCGAGGTCGGCGAACAAGTCGCGCCTGTGGTGGGGCGTCGCGGCCCTGCTGGCCGCCCGTCCGGGCGAGACCCGCCGGGCCGCCCTGCGCGGGGTCGTCGCGATCGCCGGGGCCAGCGCCGCCGCGAACCTCATCGGCAAGCCGGTGTTCCCCCGCCGCCGCCCGGCCGAGGAAGAGACGCCGATGCACCGCCGCCTGCGGAAACGTCCCACGTCGTCGTCGTTCCCGTCCGGGCACTCCGCCTCCGCGGCCGCCTTCGCCACCGCGGTGGCGATGGAGTCGCCGCGGGCCGGGCTGGCCGTCGCCCCGCTGGCGCTGGCCGTCGCCTACTCGCGGGTCCACACCGGCGTGCACTGGCCCTCCGACGTCGGCGTCGGCCTGGGCATCGGCGTCGGCGTCGGCCTGGCCACCCGGCACTGGTGGCCGCTGCACGACGACGTCCCGGGCCGCACGGCCCACGACGCGGACGCCCCCGAGATGGTCGACGGCGAGGACATGCTCGCGGTCGTCAACCCGAACTCGGGCGTCGCCGGCCAGGACCCGACCGAGGACGTCAAGTTCGCCTGGCCGAAGGCCGCGCTGCTCTACCCGGACCCGAAGCAGGACCTGCGCACCCAGCTCGAAGCCGAGATCGACGCCCGCGGCACGATCCGCGCGCTCGGCGTCGCGGGCGGCGACGGCACGGTCGCCGCGGTGGCCTCCGTGGCCGCCGAACGCGACCTGCCGCTCGCCCTGGTCCCGGCGGGCACCCTCAACCACTTCGCCCGCGACGTCGGCGTCAACTCGATGCCCGACGCCGACGCGGCGACCGAGGTCGGCAACGCCGTCCGCGTCGACCTGGGCGAAGTCGAGATCGACGGCGCCGGCGAGCCGGCCCACCGCTGGTTCGTCAACACGGCCAGCCTCGGCGGCTACCCCGAGATGGTCCGGCTGCGCGAGAAGCTGCAGGAAAAGCACCCCAAGTGGCCCTCGGCGGCGATCGCGCTGGCCCGGACGCTACGCCACGCCAAGCCGCTGACCGTCCGGCTCAACGGCAAGAAGACGCAGGTCTGGCTGCTGTTCGTCGGCAACGGCACGTACGCGCCGAAGGGGTTCGCCCCGAGCCGCCGGCCCGCGCTGGACACCGGCCTGCTCGACATCCGCTACCTGCGCGCCGACCTGCCCTACTCCCGCGCCCGGTTCCTGCTGGCGATGATCACCCGCAGCCTCGCCGCCAGCCACGTCTACCAGGAACTCGACCTGCCGGAGCTGGACGTCGAGCTCCTCGACGGCAACCGCCGCGTCGCCACCGACGGCGAGGTCGGCCCGCTCGGCAACCGGTTCCGCTTCCGGTCCCGGCCCAGCGCCCTGACGCTCTACCGGCTCTAAAGGTTGCTTTACCGTCTCTCAACGTACCCACAGCGACCGCTCGCTAGCTTCGCGACCGAGTCGCGGGCCCTCCGGCCCGCGGCCGGACGAGCGGGGAGTCGATGGACGGCCACGGCCTGGCGAGCGTCATCCACCGGGCGGCGAGCGACCCGGTGCTGCCGGGCGACGTCACCGCCCGTGCCCGCGACCTGGGCCCGCTCGAGTCCCCGCTGATCTGGCTCGGCTTCGCTTCGGCAGCGGTAGCGGTCCTCGCCGTCGTGGTCGCGCTCTGGTACCGCCGCCGCGTCCGCCGCTGGGGCTTCACGGCGTTCGGCGTGCTGCTGCTGGTGGCGGCGGTGACCGCGCTGAACAGCTACGTGGGGTACGTGCGGACTTCGGACGACCTGGCGCGGCTTCTCCAGCGCGGTCCCGGGGTCGTCAACTTCGCCGGGCGGCTGCTCGACGACGGGAGTGAGGCTCCGTCTGCTTCGTCCGCTGCTCCGCGGCCTGCTGCGGGTGCTGCGGCTACGGGTCAGCGGATCGACGTCGTGAACCTTCCGGATCCGGCGCACGGGGTGCCGTCGGGAAGCAATTACGTCATCCTGCCGCCCGGGTACGACAGTGATCCGGCTCGGCGATACCCGGTCGTGTATCTCATCCACGGGTATCCGTTCGGGGGTCCGCGGGACTGGCTCACCTCCGGGGATGCCCCGGGGACGCTGCAGGCGTTGGAGAAGGCCAATGTCATCGCGCCGATGATCGTGGTCAGTGTCGACATGACCGCCGGTAATCCGAGTACCGACTGGGAGTGCCTGAACGTTCCCGGTGGGCCTCAGCTGGAGAGCTACCTGGCCGGGACTGTGGTTCCCGGGATCGACCAGCGGTACCGGACGTTGGCTGATCGGACCCATCGGGCGCTGGGTGGCATGTCGGGTGGTGGGTTCGGGGCGCTGAACATCGGGCTGCACCATGTCGACGAGTTCGCGACGCTGGTGATCGCCCTGCCCTACGACGATCTGAACGACTCCGTGGGGATCCTCGACGGGAACCGGGCGGCGATCGCGGCCAACACCCCTCGGCGGTATCTGCCGACCATGCGGTTCTCGGCGCCGATCTCGGTGATGCTGGCGGTGGGGACCGGGGCGCCCACGGACGTTGCCACGGCTCGGCGGATCGCCGACGCGCTGCATGCTCGGGGGCAGGAGGCTGCGGTTCATGCCGAGCGGGGGTTCAACCACACCTGGCACACCGCTCGGGCTACTTTGCCGTACTTGCTGGCTTTTGCCGATCAGGAGTTTCGGACTTCTCCTGCTGCGTCTTGAGGTGAGCTCCGCGGGGTGAACCGGCGAAGGGAGCTTCGCGGGGTGAACCGGCGAAGGGAGCTTCGCGAGGTGAGCCCGGCGAAGGGAGCTCCGCGAGATGAGCTCGGCGAAGTGAGCTCCGCGAGGTGAGCTCGGCGAAGTGAGCTCCGCGAGATGAGCTCGCGCGGGTGGTTCCCGCCGACCCGAACGCTTGATTGTTCAGCGGCCGACAGACCGCGTCAAGGCGGGAAAGCGTGCCTTGACCCGGCCTGTCGGCCGCTGGCTCGGCTGCGTATCGGGTCGGCAGGGGGGTGTGGCCGGGGCGGTCCCGCGTGCGTCGGTGAGTTGGCCCTTCGGGCCGTCGGCAAAGGCCGCGGGGCCTAGCCTGCCCTCGCCTGGGCGGCCCGGCGAGGGCAGGCGGAAAGCAAAAGCGGGGCGCGGCCGCCGGCCCGCCCCGCTTCTGTCACGAACCTACTCGCCTTCGGGCTTGCTCTCCGGCTCCTCGCCCTGCGGGTCCGGGACCGGCAGGAGCGTGTCCAGTGCTGCTCCCGTCAAACGGCGGAACATGCGCCTCGGGCGGTCGCGGTCCAGGACCGCCACCTCCAGCTTG
The DNA here is from genome assembly GCF_053586895.1 of Amycolatopsis sp. NPDC003731. Lineage (NCBI taxonomy): Bacteria > Bacillati > Actinomycetota > Actinomycetes > Pseudonocardiales > Pseudonocardiaceae > Amycolatopsis > Amycolatopsis sp. NPDC003731. The sequence continues at coordinate 61,943 of NZ_JBSFNC010000025.1, forward strand.
ATCGGGTCCGCCTCGCCGTTGCCGTTCGCCGATGCGTTCGCCGACGACGACGAAGACGACGAACCCGACGTCGGCTGGCTCGGCGTCCTCAACGCCGCCACCGCCACGCCCAGGGCCGCCTGGAGGTCCAGGCCGTCCTCGAACGTCTCCTTCAGCTTGGCCGAGATCTTGTCCGTCTGGCCGCCCATCACCACGTACTGCGGCTCGTCGAAGATCGAACCGTCGTACGTCAGGCGGTACAGCTGGTCCTCCGCCGAACTCGCTCCCACCTCCGCCACGCAGATCTCCACCTCGAACGGCTTCAGCTGCTCGGTGAAGATGCTGCCCAGCGTCGCCGCGTAGGCGTTCGCCAGCGCCCGGGCGCTCACGTCACGCCGGTCGTACTGGTAGCCCTTCAGGTCCGCGTGGCGGATGCCCGCCACGCGGAGGTTCTCGAACTCGCTGTAGCGCCCGACCGCCGCGAAACCGATGCGGTCGTAGATCTCGGAGACCTTGTGCAGCGTCGCCGACGGGTTCTCTGCCACGAACAGGACGCCGCCCGAGTACTTCAGGACCACCACGCTCCGGCCGCGCGCGATGCCCTTGCGCGCCAGCTCGGAACGCTCCCGCATCAGCTGCTCGGGAGAGGCATACAACGGCATCGTCACGGTGTGCGCTCCAGGTCTTTCGGTGTTCCAACGTTCACTGGTTCAGGCCCCGGGTCAGGACAGCCGGCGCTGCTGGCGCTCGATCCGCCCCGCCACCACGGCTTCGGCCACCGCCGCCGTCTCCGACTCCGACAGCTGGACCGCGCCGTGCTCGGCGGTGATCGTCACGACGCTCGGGAAAATCCTGCGCACCAGGTCCGGGCCGCCCGATGCCGTGTCGTCGTCCGCCGCGTCGTACAGGGCCTCCACCGCGACGCGGACCGCGCCCTCGGCGTCGGCGTCCGGGTCGTGCAGCTTCTTCAACGCCGATTTCGCGAACAGCGAACCCGAGCCGATGCCCGCGTAGCCGCCGTTCTCCTCGTAGCGGCCGCCCGCGGCGTCGTACGACACGATCCGGCCCGCGTGCTTCGCGTCCTCGGCCTCCAGGTCGTAGCCCACGAACAGCGGGATCGCCGCCAGCCCGGCCATCGCCATCTCGAGGTTGGCCTTGACCATCCCGGCCAGCTTGCATTCGCGACATCGGCGACCCGGCGCAGAGCCGCGGGTTCTCGGGGAGGCCCGGCCCGGTAGGTTGGCCACAGCGTTGCCGTGGAACAGGAAGGGCCTGGTGTGGAGCCGGAAAACATCGAGTTCCCCGAGATCACCCCGCCCGACGACCACGCCCGGTCCGCGGCGATCGCCTTGCACGACAAGCTCGTCAAGCCCGCCGGTTCGCTCGGGCGGCTCGAAGAGCTGGGCGTCTGGATCGCCGCCTGCCAGGGACAGTCGCCGCCGCGGCCGTTCACACGGCCGCGGGTCGTCGTCTTCGCCGGGGATCACGGCATCGCCGCCAAGGGTGTTTCCGCCTATCCCGCCGAGGTCACCGCGCAGCTGCTGGGCACCATGCTCACCGGCGGCGCCGCGATCAACGTCCTGGCCGCCGCCGCGGGCGCGAGCGTGCGCGTGGTCGACCTGGCCGTCGACACCGAAGCCCCGGCGACCCGCGCGATCGGCGAGTTCAAGGTCCGCCGCGGCTCCGGCTCCATCGACGTCGAAGACGCGCTGACCGCCAACGAGGCGAAGAAGGCGATCCGCGCCGGGATCGCGATCGCCGACGCCGAGGTCGACGGCGGTGCCGACCTGCTCATCCCCGGCGACCTCGGAATCGGCAACAGCACGCCGGCGTCGGTGCTGGTGGCGGCGCTGACCGGCAGCGAACCGGTGGCCGTCGTCGGGCGCGGCTCCGGCATCGACGACGACGCGTGGATGCGCAAGGCCTCCGCCGTGCGCGACGCCCTGCGCCGGGCCCGCGCGGTGCTGGCCGACCCGGTCGACCTGCTGCGCACCACGGCCGGCGCGGACATCGCCGCGATGGCCGGGTTCCTCGCCCAGGCCGCGGTCCGCCGGACGCCGGTGGTGCTGGACGGCCTGGTCGCCTGCGCCGCGGCGCTCGTCGCCGAGGACCTCGCCCCGGGCGCCCGCCGCTGGTGGGTCGCCGGCCAGCGGACGGCCGAGCCGGCGCACGCCCTGGCACTGGAGCACCTGGACCTGGGCCCGCTGCTGGAACTGGACGTCCGGCTCGGCGAAGGCACCGGCGCGGTGACCGCCCTGCCGCTGCTGATGATGGCCGCCCGCGTCCTCGCCGAGACGGCCACGCACGAGCAGGCCGGCGTGTCGGGCCCGCTCGTCGCCGCACCGGCTTCCTGAACCACGAAAAGCGGCTCCCGGCCATCGCCGGGAGGCCGGTTCGCCGACCCTACGCGTATCTGCCTCATCGATGAGGCAGATACGCGTAGGGCGTCGGGATCAACCGAGCTCGACCATCCAGTGGTCCGGGTCGGGCCGGGTGCCCTCCTGGATCCCGGTCAGCTCCTCACGCAGCTTCATCGTCAGCGTGCCCGGCTGCCCGTCGGCGATGGTGAACTCGCCGTTCGCGTGCTTGACGTGCCCGACCGGGGTGATCACCGCGGCGGTGCCGCAGGCGAACGTCTCGGTCAGCTCGCCGGACGCCGACGCCTTCTCCCACTCCTCGGTGGAGATGCGGCGCTCCTCGATCTTGTAGCCGAGCCGCGAAGCCAGCTGCAGCAGCGACTTGCGGGTGACGCCCGGCAGCAGCGACCCGGTCAGCTCCGGGGTCACCAGGCGGGCGTTCTCGCCCGAGCCGAAGACGAAGAACAGGTTCATCCCGCCCATCTCCTCGACCCAGCGCCGCTCGACCGCGTCGAGCCACACCACCTGGTCGCAGCCCTTCTCGACGGCCTGCGCCTGCGCCACGAACGACGCCGCGTAGTTGCCGGCGCACTTGGCCGCGCCGGTGCCGCCGGGCGCCGCCCGGACGTACTCGGTGGACAGCCAGACGCTGACCGGCTTCACCCCGCCGGAGAAGTACGACCCGGCCGGCGAAGCGATGACCGTGTACACGTAGTCGGCGGCCGGGCTGTTGACGCCGAGCCCGGTGGACGTCGAGATCATGAACGGCCGCAGGTACAGCGAATCACCCTGCCGGGTGGGCACCCACCGGCCGTCGACGGCGATGAGCTCCCGCAGCGAGTCCACGAAGACCTCTTCGGGCAGCTGCGGCATGGCGAGCCGCTCGGCCGACTGGCGGAACCGGGCGGCGTTGGCGTCCGGGCGGAACGACGCGATCGTGCCGTCCGGCTGGCGGTAGGCCTTGAGCCCCTCGAAGATGGCCTGGCCGTAGTGCAGCACCGACGTCGCCGGGTCGAGGGTGAACGGGGCGTAGGGGCCGACCTGGGCTTCGTGCCAGCCTTCGGCCTTCGACCACTTGACGGTGACCATGTGATCGGTGAAGTACATCCCGAAACCGGGCGTTTCGAGTACCTCCGCGACACGGTCCGCGCTCGCAGGACTCGGGTGCGGGAGATGGGCGAACTGTGTCGTGGTCGTCATGGCTAGACGATACCGCTTGCTCGGACGCGCGTTAGTCGGATGTCCATCTGTTTGCGGGTTCCCCGCGCCTCAGGCGTCCCGGCTCTAGGATGACGCCGTGACGTACCACTCCACTCAGCCGGTCCCCCGGCCCAAGACCACCGGCGCCGACATCAAGACGTTCGTCGCCGCGGTGCTGCTGACCTTCGGCGTCGGCCTGCTCGGCATGGTCGGCTGGGCCGTGCTGGACAGCGGGTTCGGCGGCTTCCTCGGCCTGGTCGCCGGCGTCTTCGGCGTCGTGTGGTGGCGGAAGATCCACGGCAAGGCGTTCCCGAAGGTGCTGCCGACGAAGTCGGTCGTCATCCTCGCGGTCGTCAACGCCGTGCTGGCGCTGATCCTTCTCCTGACCGCGGGCTGAGGCCGGCCGGCAGCTCCGGCACCGGCCAGCCCGGGTCCGGGCGGAAGTCGGTGTCCGTGCCGTCGAACGGGTAGGTGCCGCGGTCGGCCAGCGCGCCGATCCGCTCGCCTTCGGCGCGCAGCCGGTCGAACTGCTCGAGCGTCAGGCGGCCGACCTCCAGGGCGGCCTCGGCTTCGTCCTCGTCGTCCCAGCGCCAGCTGCCGTCGGCTTCGACGACGACGTCGAGCACGCCGTCGATCCGGTCGACCGCGCCCGCCGTGCGCCCAAGCGGGATCTCCAGGTTCACGTACCAGTTCTTGAACCGGCCTTCGAGGTCGAAGAACCACCAGACCGACGACCACTCGTCTTCGGCGATCCGGCGCAGCGTCGACGCGCCGTGCCAGGAGTCGGCGACCGGCACCCGCGGGATGCGGAACCGCTGCTCCAAGGGGGCGTCCCGCATCAGGCGGCCGTCGGCGAGCCGGCTGCCGACGATCGGCGTGCCGGCCGGCAGCCAGGCGCGCAGGACGCGGCCGTCGTCCTCGAGGACGCGCAGCGGGTGCACCTGGCCGATCGAGCCGTCGGGCCGGTGGAACCGCTCGACCACGGTCTCCCCCGGCCGCCAGCGTCGATCACTCACGGGTCTCACTGTACCTGCGCGCACGTACGCCCAGTAGCAGCTCGAACACGGTCACCAGCCCCGCGATCACCAGCACGGGCAGCACCGGCAGCAGGTACGCGGCCGCCGCGGCGACGACGAGCCCGGCGATCCCCGGCACCCCGAGCCGCGCCCGGACGTCGGTCCCGGCGGCGAGCGCGGGTATCACGGCGGCGACCACGGCGACGACCGTGAGCATCGGCTGCAGCGCGTCCGCGTCGGCGGCGGACAGCAGGTCGCGCAGCGAGGTGAGCGACAGCCCCAGCCGCACCGCGCCGAGCTGGTAGAGCGCGGCGAAGGCGGCCAGGACGGCGAGCGCGCCCAGCAGCAGTACGCGCAGGCCCGCGTTCTCCCGTCCGCGCGGGCGCAGGAACGGCAGCACCAGCACCGCGGCGACGAGCACGCCCGCGAAGTCCGGCGGCCGGAGGGCGTCCGCCGTCCCCACCGGCGGCACGGCCACGCAGACCGCGACCAGCACGAGGCCCGCGGCGAGCAGCAGCCCGCCGGTGATCCGTACGACGATCGTCGGGATCTTCAGGCCGGCGAACCCGGCCCCGGCGACGGCCACCACGAACGCCGCGGCCGCGAGTTCGCGGTGCGCCGGGACGACGTAGGCGCCGAACGCGATCGCGTAGACGGCCACTTCGGACAGTCGCGCGACGGCGACCACCACCCGGTCGACCAGGGCATCGCCCGGTTCCGGCACCCCCGCCGTCACGCCCGCGGCGATCGCGGCCAGCCCCAGCCCGGCGAGCAGCCACCAGCCCGCGCCCGCCGCTGCCGCCGCCAGCGCCACCAGCAGCCCACCACCCAGCCGCACGCGGCCCTCCCTCGCCCTGTGTTCACCCGTGGTCAGGTCGTCATTAGCATGGCTCACGATCCCGGCCGGGCCGGTGCCCGGTGCCACACGAGAACGCGCGAGGAGCCAGAAGTGACCGTGCCTAAGCTCGCCCTGTCCGACAACACCGGGGAGGCACTGGCCAAGACGCGCGCCGACGTGGTCGTCATCGGCACCGTGGCCGGCGAGGACGGTCCCGTGCTCGCCCCCGGCGCCGCCGCCGTGGACGCCGCCTTCGACGGCCGGCTCGCCGGCCTGCTGGCCACGCTCGGCGCGAGCGGCAAGGCCGAAGAGGTCGTCAAGGTCCCGACCCTGGGCAAGCTCCCGGCCGGCGTGGTGCTCGCCGTCGGCCTGGGCAAGGCGGGCGACGCCGTCACCCCCGAGCAGGTCCGCCGCGCCGCGGGTGCCGCCGGCCGCGCGCTGGCCGGCACCGACCGCGCGTTCGTGACGCTGTCCGAACTGGACCTGCAGGCCGCCGTCGAGGGCATCGTCCTCGGCTCCTACGTCTTCACCGACTACCGCTCGGAGAAGGGCGACGCCCCGCTGGCCAAGGCCGACTTCGCGAGCCCGGCCGGCGGTACCGCCCGCGAGCACAAGGCGACCCTGAAGGCGGCCGGCACCATCGCCGAGGCCGTCATCGTCGCCCGCGACCTGATCAACACCCCGCCGAACGACCTCTACCCGGCCTCCTTCGCCGACCGCGCGAAGAAGCTGGCCGAGGACAACGGCCTCGAGTTCGAGGTGCTCGACGAGAAGGCCCTCAAGCGCAAGGGGTTCGGCGGGATCCTCGGCGTCGGCGGCGGCTCGTCCCGCCAGCCGCGCCTGGTGCGCGTCGGCTACAAGCCGGCCAAGGCCGCCAAGAAGGTCGCGCTGGTCGGCAAGGGCATCACGTTCGACTCGGGCGGCATCTCGCTCAAGCCCGCCGCGAACATGGACCACATGACCTCGGACATGTCCGGCGCGGCCGGCGTGCTCGCCTCGGTCGTGCTGGCCGCGAAGCTGAAGTACCCGCTCGAGGTCGTCGCGCACATCCCGCTGGCCGAGAACCTGCCGTCCGGGACGTCGTACCGCCCGGGTGACGTGCTGACCATGTACGGCGGCAAGACCGTCGAGGTCCTCAACACCGACGCCGAGGGCCGGCTGGTCCTGGTCGACGCGATGGTCCGCGCGGCCGAGGAGAACCCGGACTACCTGATCGAGACCTCGACGCTGACCGGCGCCCAGGTCGTCGCGCTCGGCAACCGCACCGCCGGCGTGATGGGCTCGGACGAGTTCCGCGACCGCGTCGCCGCGATCATGCAGGCCACCGGCGAGAACGGCTGGGCCATGCCGCTGCCGGAGGAACTGCGCGCCGACCTCGACTCGCGCCTGGCCGACCTGGCCAACGTGACCGGCCACCGCTGGGGCGGCATGCTCGCCGCCGGGATCTTCCTGCGCGAGTTCGTCGCCGACGGCCTCGACTGGGTCCACATCGACATCGCGGGCCCGTCGTTCAACACCAGCGGCCCGTGGGGCTACACCGGCAAGGGCGGCACCGGCGTCCCGGTCCGCTCGATCGCCGCGGTGCTCGCGGACATCGCCGCCAACGGCTGACCGCGCTTTCCCCGGAGGGGCTCCCGCCACGGCGGGGGCCCCTCCCGCGTTTTCCGCCGGAAGATCCCTTTCGATGTGATCCGGGACACCGTAAGTTGTCACCATCGCGAAGGGGGCGGTGATGACGCAACCGGTCGAACAGGACACGTCCGCCGCGATCGCCGCCGAGCACGACGAGGAACGGCCGGCGCGCACGCTCTCCCGGGTCCCGGACCGGGTGGTCTACTTCGTCGCCCTCGCGGTCGCGGTCCTGGTGCTCAAGCAGGTGTTCTTCCCGTTCGCCAAGGGCAACCAGTTCTCCCTCGTACTGTTCCTCGGCGTGACGCTCCCGCTGGTCTTCCTGTGCTATCGCCCGTGGCTGCGCGGCCGCGACGATCCCGGCTGGACCGACTGGGCGCTCGCCGTCCTGGCTCTCGCCGTCGGCCTCTACCCGGTGCTCGTGGGCTACGACGACTTCCTGAACCGCCAGGGCATCCTTTCCCCGCTTGACATCGTCGCCGGTGCGCTCCTGCTGCTCCTGGTCCTCGAAGCCACCCGCCGCACGACCGGGCTGGTCCTGCCGATCGTCTGCCTGCTGTTCCTCGCCTACGCCTACTACGGCGGCTTCCTCCCGCAGAACTGGGGCATCGCCCACGCGGGCATCGACTTCAGCCAGATCGTCAACGCGCTCTTCAACGACGCCAGCGGGTTCTACGGCACTCCCCTGGACGTCGCGGCGAGCTACATCGTGCTGTTCACCCTCTACGGCGCGGTGCTCAACGCCTCCGGCGCCGGGCAGTTCTTCGTGGACATCTCCTTCGCCGCGTTCCGGAAGTCGCGGACGGCGCCGGGGAGGACCACCGTTCTCTCGGGCTTCCTGCTCGGCACGGTGTCGGGTTCGGGCACCGCGACCGCCGTCAGCCTCGGCTCGATCACCTGGCCGATCCTCAAGAAAGCGCGTTACCCCAAGGAAAACGCGGGCGGGCTGCTCGCGGCGTCCGGCATCGGCGCCATCCTCTCGCCGCCGACGCTGGGCGCGGCCGCGTTCATCATCGCCGAATACCTGCAGACGTCGTACCTGAAGGTGCTGATCTGGGCGACCGTCCCGACGCTGCTCTACTACCTCGGCATCGTGTTCGCGATGGAGGCCGACGCGCGGCGGTTCCAGGCCGAAGCCGTCGACGTGCCGCACGACGATCCCTGGAAACTGTTGCTGCGCGGCGGTTACCACTTCCTGTCGCTGGCGATCATCGTCGTGTTCCTCGCCCTCGACATCCCGCCGTTCGCCGCGGTCGTCTACGCCACCGGGGTCGCCGCGCTGTTCGCGTTGATCGCCCGGCGCCGGGACGTGCGCGGCTGGGCGAAGGACATGGTCGACGCGCTGTCGGCCGGCGTGCGCGGCGCGCTGCCGGTGATCGCGGTGTGCGCGGCGGCCGGCGTGATCACCTCGACCATCACCAAGACCGGGCTGGGCCTCGAACTCGCCGACGCGCTGGTGGAACTGGCCGGCGTGCTCACCGACAACGGCACGGTGATCCTCATCCTGACCGTGCTGCTCTCGGCGATCGCCGTCGGCGTGCTGGGGCTCGCGGTGCCGGTCACCGCCAGTTTCATCATCGCGTGGGTGGTGATCGGCCCGGCCTTGGAGACGCTCGGCGTGGCCGACGCCGAGCGCGCGATGTTCATCTTCTACTACGCCGTGCTGTCGGAGGTCACGCCGCCGACCGCGCTCGCCGCGGTCGCTTCGGCGGCGATCACCGGCGGCTCGGTGCTCGGCACCATGTGGCAGTGCTGGAAGTACACGCTCCCGGCGTTCCTGGTGCCGATCGCCTTCGTGCTCACCGACAACGGCGCGGCGCTGCTGCTGGAGTCCGACGTGCTCACCGTGCTGTGGGTGGCGGCGGTGTCCGCGCTCGCCGTCGCCGTGCTGGCGGTGGTCACCGGCGGCTGGCTCTTCGGCCCGGTCAGCCTGCCGGTGCGGCTCCTGTTCGTGCCCGCCGCCCTGTGCCTGCTCTACCTGGAGCCGGTGCCGATCGCGATCGGTGCCGCGTGCGGGGCCGCCGCGCTGCTCACCCATGCCGTGATCAAGAGGAGGACAGCATGAAACGCGCAGTTGCCGCCGTGGCGGTACTCGCTCTGGCCGTCACCGGCTGCGGCGGGAAACAGCAGACCGACCAGTCCGCTCCCGGGGGATCGCAGTCCTGCGAGGCGGGCGAAGGCCGGATCACCATCGCCACCGGCAACAGCGGCGGCGTGTACTACGTGCTGGGCGGCGGGCTGGCCCAGCTGATCAGCAACACCACGAAGCTGCGCGCGACAGCCGCGGAAACCGGCGCGTCGGTGCAGAACATCCAGCAGCTGGTGGCCGGCAACTACGACGTCGCGTTCTCGCTGGCCGACACCGCGGCGGACGCCGTCAACGGCAAGGGCTCCTTCGACGGCAAGCCGCAGAAGATCCAGGCCCTGTCCCGGATCTACCCGAACTCCACGCAGGTGCTGGTGCGCACGGACGCCGGGATCGACAGCGTCGCGGACATGAAGGGCAAGCGGATCTCGACCGGCTCCCCGAAGTCCGGCACCGAGGTCATCGCGAACCGCCTCCTCCAGGCGGCCGGCCTCAAGCCCGACAGCGACGTCCAGGCGCAGCGGCTCGACCTGGCCAAGACCGCGGACGGCATGAAGGCGGGGACGCTCGACGGGCTCGTCTGGTCCGGCGGCCTGCCGACCGCGCAGATCACCGACATCACCACGGCGTTGAAGGACAAGGTGAAGTTCCTCGACATCACGCCACTGCTGCCCGCGCTGAAGAAGGTCAACCCGGTCTACGACCAGGCCGTGATCCCTGCGGCGGCGTACGGGCAGCCCGCGGACGTACCGACGGTCGTGGTGCCGAACCTGCTGCTGGTGCGCGACGACTTCCCGGCGGGCAACGCGTGCGCGATCACCAAGCTGATCTTCGACAAGCAGGCGGAGCTGGCGAAGGTGCACCCGGCGGCGAAGGAGATTTCGAAGCAACTGGCGGCCCAGACCGACCCGGTCCCGCTGCACCCGGGGGCGAAGCAAGCCCTCGGCTAGGGTCGGCGGGGTGCAGGACTACCTCGAAGCGGCGGTCCGCGACGTCCTGACGGCGCCCGAGGCACGCGTCGACGACCAGGTGGGGTACGCGGCCCTGCTGCTCGCGGCCTCCGGCGCCCTCGACGAGGCCGATCGGCTGGTCACGCAGTGGCAGGCCCGGACCGAACGGCCGGTGACCGCGCTGGCCGCGGACCCGGTGCGAGCGCGGGCGTGGGCGATGCTGTTCGAGGCCCGGGGCGCGCGTCCGGCTTGGGCCGAGGGGTTGGCGCCGCTCGATCTCGATGCCGAGGAGCGCGCGCACGCGGCTTCGCTGCGCCGTCCGGTTTCCGACGTGGAGGGTGTGCTGCCGCCGGGCCCGGTCGCCGAGGTGGTCAAGCGGGTGGCGCCGGCCCGCCCGGACCGGGTTCGCACGGCGCTCGCCGAGGGCGACCTGGCGCGGTGGGCTTCGCTCGCCGGGCCGCACCCGGACGTCGCCACGCTGGCGGCGACGCGGGCGTTGGCGCCGGCGCTGGTGGCGGGCGCGGACCCGCTCCAGCTGGGCGATGGGGCATCGGCGTGCGCGGGTGCGCTGGTCGCGGCACTGCACGAGCGGTACCCGCGGGACCTCGGCACTTGGCCGGAGCTGGTCGCGGAGATCCTGCGCCTGCGTGGTGGCGCGACGGCACCTCCCCCGGCGTCGGAAGCGGCGATCCGCTCGGCCGAACTCCGCCTGGACGCCGACCTCCCCACCGACCACCGCGAGTTCCTCCGCACCTGCGACGGCCTCCCCGCCGACGTGGTCTTCCCCCGCCTCCTCGGCACGGCGGACCTGCGGGCCCAGGACGGCGTCGTGATCCTGTCCGACCCCGCGGTGCTGCTCCTCTCGGCCGGGCACGTCGTCGAGGTCGACCCGGTGCTCGGCACCACCGTCCACCCGTCGTTCCGCGCGGCGCTGGTCCGGCACGCCACGCTGCTCGCCCAGGCAGGCTAGGTTGGACCCGGTGACCACCCTCACCGTGGAGAAGATCACCCCCAGGAACGTCGCCGCGGCGTGCCAGCTGGCCGTCGAACCCCACCAGAAGGACTTCGTCGCGCCCGTCGCCGTCTCGCTCGCCGAGGCGTACACGCAACCCGAAGTCGCGTGGCCACGCCTGATCCTCGACGACGGCGAACCCGTCGCCTTCGTGATGGGCGGCTTCAACCCCGACGCCGACTTCGACTTCTTCCGCTGCGGGATCTGGAGGCTCAACGTCGGCGCGGGTGTCCAGGGCCGCGGCTACGGCCGGTTCGCCGTCGAGACCGTCCTCGAAGAAGCCCGAAGACGGGGCAACACCACCGCGACCGTGCTGTGGATCCCGGCCGAGGGCGGCCCGGAGGACTTCTACCTCAAGCTGGGCTTCCGGCCCACCGGCCAGACCTTCAACGGCGAGGTCGTCGGCCGGATCGACCTCTAGACCTGGCCGCGCTTCTTCCGCTCGGTGTACTCGCGCATCCGCTTCGGGTAGCCCACCCGGGCGACCTCGTACACCGGGATCGACCGGCGGTGGCCGAACTGCTGCGCCGCCTCGAGGCTGCCGATGCGCCGCCGCGTCCACTCTCCGTCATGGGCGATCAACACCACAGTGGTCTCCGTGACGTTGGTCTTCGGCTCCACGAACGCCTCGACACCCCGCCTCGTGGCCGCCCACTCGTCGAGGTGGCGGGTGTCCTCGGAGCTGGCTTTCCGCAGCGTACCGGCCCGTTGCCCACCCTTGGCCCGCCTGCGCAGCGAGTCGAAGAGCCCCACCTCGACCACCTCTCCTCCCGAGACCTACGCCACTCATTATCCCGGACTCCGCGTGTGGTCGGCGTCGCACACCCGGCTAGCTCGCAGCCCCGTCCGGCGTAGTGACAAGATGGCGGTGTCGCGCGCGCGGTTATACCGGGCGCGGGCGCGACGACAGAGCATCACCCCACTGCTTGCCGAGGAGTTAATGAAGTGACCGACACCTCCGCCGACCTCGTGATCCTGGGAGGCGGATCGGGCGGCTACGCCGCGGCGTTCCGCGCGGCCGAGCTGGGCCTTTCCGTCACGCTGATCGAGAAGGACAAGCTGGGCGGGACGTGCCTCCACCGGGGCTGCATCCCGACCAAGGCCCTGCTGCACGCCGCCGAGGTCGCCGACGAGACCCGTGACGCCGAAGCGGTCGGCGTCAAGGCCGCCTTCGAGGGCATCGACATCGCCGGGGTCAACAAGTACAAGGACGGCATCGTCGCCCGCCTGTACAAGGGCCTGCAGGGCCTGGCCAAGGCGCACAAGGTGAACCTCGTCGAGGGTGCGGGCACGTTCGTCGGCGGCACGACCGTCGAGGTGGACGGCACCCGCTACACCGGCAAGAACGTCATCCTCGCCACCGGCTCGTACTCGCGCACGCTGCCCGGCCTGGAGCTCGGCGGCCGCATCATCGCCAGCGAGCAGGCCCTCGCCCTCGACTACGTCCCCAAGAAGGTCGTGGTGCTCGGCGGCGGCGTCATCGGTGTCGAGTTCGCCAGCGTCTGGGCCTCCTTCGGCGTCGACGTCACCATCGTCGAGGCCCTGCCGCGGCTGGTCCCGAACGAGGACGAGTTCGCGTCCAAGCAGCTCGAGCGCGCCTTCCGCCGCCGCAAGATCGCCTTCAAGACCGGCGTGAAGTTCACCGGCGCGAAGCAGGACGACAACGGCGTGAGCGTTTCGCTGGAGTCCGGCGAGACCATCGAGGCCGACCTGCTGCTCGTCGCCGTCGGCCGCGGGCCGAACTCGGCGGGCCACGGCTACGAGGAGGCCGGCGTCAAGATCGAGCGCGGCTTCGTCCTCACCGACGAGCGGCTGCGCACGAACCTGCCGAACGTCTACGCCGTCGGCGACATCGTCCCCGGCCTGCAGCTCGCGCACCGCGGCTTCCAGCAGGGCATCTTCGTCGCCGAGGAGATCGCCGGGCAGAACCCGCGCGTGATCGACGAGAGCGGCATCCCGCGGGTCACCTACTCGCACCCGGAGGTCGCGTCGGTCGGGCTGACCGAGTCGCAGGCGAAGGACAAGTACGGCTCGGACGTCACGACGTTCACCTACGACCTGGGCGGCAACGGCAAGAGCCAGATCCTCAAGACCTCCGGCGGGGTCAAGCTGGTCAAGGCCCCGGACGGCCCGGTCGTCGGCGTGCACATGGTCGGCGACCGCGTCGGCGAGCTGATCGGCGAAGCGCAGCTGATCTACAGCTGGGAGGCGTTCCCCGAGGACGTCGCCCCGCTGATCCACGCGCACCCCACCCAGACCGAGGCCCTCGGTGAAGCGTTCCTCGCCCTCGCGGGGAAGCCGCTGCACGTGCACAGCTGACGTCCCACCAGCAGAATCCAGACCACGCAGAACTTGGAAGAGGAGTCAGCGAACGATGGCCTACTCCGTCACATTGCCGGAGCTCGGGGAGAGCGTCACCGAAGGCACCGTCACCCGGTGGCTTAAGCAGGAGGGCGACACCGTCGAGGTCGACGAGCCGTTGCTCGAGATCTCGACCGACAAGGTCGACACCGAGGTGCCCTCTCCGGTCGCGGGCACGGTCGTGAAGATCAGCGCCCAGGAAGACGAGACCGTCGAGGTCGGCGGCGAGCTCGCCGTCATCGACGACGGCACCGGCGGCGTGCCGGAGTCGTCCGGGTCGTCGGCCCCGGCGCAGGAAGAGGCGCCCTCGCAGCCCGAGCCGCAGCAGGAGGAGTCCGCGCCGCAGGCCTCCGAGGAAGCGCCGAGCAAGCCGGACACCGCGCCGGCCGCCGGTGGCGAAGGCACCGAGGTGAAGCTGCCCGAGCTGGGCGAGAGCGTCACCGAGGGCACCGTCACCCGCTGGCTGAAGGCGGTCGGCGACTCGGTCGAGGTCGACGAGCCGCTGCTCGAGATCTCCACCGACAAGGTCGACACCGAGGTGCCGTCGCCGGTCGCCGGCACGGTGCTGGAGATCCGCGCGGGCGAGGACGAGACCGTCGAGGTCGGCGGCGTCCTGGCCGTGATCGGGGACGCCGGTGCGGCGCCGAAGGCCGAGGCGAAGCCGGAACCGAAGCCGGAGCCCAAGCCCGAGCCCAAGCCGGAACCCAAGCCGGAGCCCAAGCCCGAGCCGGTCCAGGAGTCGAAGCCCGAGCCCAAGCCGGAACCGAAGCCGGAGGCCGCCCCGGCCTCGGCCGCCACGCAGTCGGCCCCGGCCGCCGCGGCGAAGGACGGCTCAGCGGACGTCCCGTACGTCACCCCGCTGGTCCGCAAGCTCGCGTCGGAGCACGGCATCGACCTCGCGTCGCTGACCGGCAGCGGCGTCGGCGGCCGGATCCGCAAGCAGGACGTCCTGGCCGCGGCCGAGGAGAAGCAGAAGGCCGCCGCCGCGCCGGCTCCGGCCGCGGCCGCCGCTCCCGCCGCCGCCCCGTCGGCGCCCGCCGCGCGTCCCGCGGCCGCGGTGTCGCCGGAGCTCGCGGCGCTGCGCGGCACCGTGCAGAAGGCCAGCCGGATCCGCCAGATCACGGCCACCAAGACCCGCGAGTCGCTGCAGATCGCCGCGCAGCTCACGCAGGTCCAGGAGGTCGACGTCACGAAGATCGCCAAGCTGCGCCAGCGCGCGAAGGCGGGCTTCAAGGAGCGCGAGGGCGTCAACCTGACGTTCCTGCCGTTCTTCGCGAAGGCCACGGTCGAGGCGCTCAAGCAGCACCCGAACGTCAACGCGTCCTACAACGAGGACACGAAGGAGATCACCTACCACGGCGCCGTGCACCTGGGCATCGCGGTGGACACCGAGCGCGGGCTGCTCTCGGTCGTGATCCACGACGCGGGCGAGCTGAGCCTGGCCGGTCTCGCGCACCGGATCGCCGACCTGGCGGGCCGCGCGCGGGCGGGCCAGATCAAGCCGGACGAGCTGTCGGGCGGCACCTTCTCGATCACGAACATCGGCAGCGTCGGCGCGCTGTTCGACACGCCGATCATCGTGCAGCCGCAGTCGGGCATCCTCGGCACCGGCGCGGTCGTCAAGCGCCCGGTCGTGATCGCGGACGCCGACGGCAACGACACGATCGCCGTCCGCTCGATGGCGTACCTGCCGCTGACCTACGACCACCGCCTGGTGGACGGGGCCGACGCGGGCCGCTTCCTGACGACGATCAAGCAGCGCCTGGAAGAGGGCAACTTCGAGAGCGAACTCGGTCTCTGACTGCATGACCGCGAAGGGCTCCGCACCAGCCGGTGGGGAGCCCTTCGCGGCGTTCCGGGCCTGGCTCGCCGACCACCGCGGCGATGTTTCGGTGGTCGTCGAGGACGGCGCCGGGCTCCGGCTGAGCCACCTCCCGGACGTGCCGCGCGTCCTGGCCTCGACGATCAAAGTCGTCCCGCTGCTCGCCTACACGACAGCGGTGGCCGGCGGGCTCGACCCGGACGAGCCGGTCCGGGTCGGCGACTGGGACGCGTTCCACCCCTTCGACGGCGACGGCCCGCTCGGCGCCGGTGCGCACCACCGGGCCTTGACCTCCCTGGGCATCGCCTGCGACGAGTACGGCGTCGCCCGCGACCCGGAGCAGCTCGTCCCGCTCGACGCGATCGCCACGGCGATGATCTCGGTAAGCGACAACGCGGCCCCCGACTACCTGAGGGCCAGACTCGGTGACGACGCGCTGCGGGCCGCAGCGGCGGACGGCGGCTGGCCGGACGCGGATCTGCGCTGGTTCTGCGGCGAAACCCTGCGCTCGTTCTTCCCCGCCGAACCCGACCTGACCGCGCGCTTCACCGGGGACCCGGCGTTCCGGCGGGCGGCCCTCGACCGCGTCCGGGGCGAGCCGACTTCCGACGAGGCGGAATGGGAGTGGACGCAGGGGACCTCGCGGGGCACGGCCGCGGAACTGTTCGCCTTCCACCGCCACCTCGCCGTCGCGGAGACCCCCGCCGCCGAGCTCGCGCGCCGGAAGCTCGGCGGCACCGTGCTGTACAAGGGTGGCTCGCTGCCGCGCAGCCGGGGGTTCGGCCTGTCCACGGGCGGGGCGACCATCGCGATGTGCTACACCGGAACGGGTTTCCCGGACGTCCCGCTCGCGCCGCTCGGCCTGGCGATCCTGTCCGACCTCACGGCTTTCGCGGAGGACCTGGGCGTGCGGCCCGGACCCTGATGGGCCACGATCGAAGCATGCGAGTACTGATCGCCGGAGCGAGCGGCTTGATCGGGTCGGCGCTGGGCGAACGCCTGCGGCGCGAAGGCCACGAGGTCCGCCGGCTGGTGCGGCGTGAGGCGCGCGAAGGCGGCGAATTCCGCTGGGATCCGCCGTCGGGGACCATCGCGAGCGGTGCCTTCGAAGGCGTCGACGCCGTCGTGAACCTGGGTGGACAGCGGCTGTTCCCCGGCCGGTGGAGCGCGATGCGCAAGCAGCAGCTCACCGACAGCCGGGTCGAGCCGACCGAGGTACTCGCCGAAGCCGTCGCCGAACACGGGGTCGGCGTGCTCGTCAACGCCTCCGCCGTCGGGTACTACGGCGACACCGGGGCGTCCACAGTGGACGAGTCAGCGCCGCGCGGCCGGGGTTTCCTCGCCGAGCTGTGCGAAGCCTGGGAAGCGGCGACGGCGGGTGCCGGGGACGCGCGGGTCGTGAAGATCCGGACCGGGCTGGTCCTGTCGGCGAAGGGCGGGCTGTACGGGACGCTGCGCCCGTTGTTCGCCTTGTGCCTGGGCGGGCGGCTCGGGGACGGGAGCCAGTACATGCCGTGGATCTCCCTGGAGGACGAGGTCGGCGCGATCGTCCACGTCCTGACGCACGACGTGTCCGGGCCGGTGAACCTGACCGGCCCGGCGCCGGTGACCAACGCCGAGTTCACCCGCGCCGTCGGCCGCGCGCTGCACCGGCCGGCGCCGTGGTGGGTGCCGGGGATCGCGCTCAAGGCCGTGCTCGGCCAGGCCGGGGAAGAAATGGCGCTGTTCGGGCAGCGGGCCGTCCCGGCGGCGCTGGAGCGGTCGGGGTACGAGTTCCGGCACCGGACCCTGGACAGCGCGCTCGCCGCGGCATGACGGTCCCGCTCAAGCGCTGGCTCGTCGTCGGTGTCGCGCTGACGGCGGCTTTCGTGGCGCTCGGGCTCGGCGTCGCGCGGCACCCGCTGACCCTCGACTCACAGGTGGCGAACGCCCTCCACGGCGTCTACACGCAGCCGCTCGGCCAGGTGGCGGAGATCGGCAGCGACATCCTCGGCCCGGTGCTGCCGTACGTGCTCGGGGTGGCGCTGCTCGCGCTGGCGCTGCGGCACCGGCAGCACACGGGGCTGTGCGTGCGGCTCGCCGTCGTGCTGCTGCTGTGCCGGCTGACCAGCCTGACGGCCAAGCCGATCTTCCTGCGCGAACGCCCGCGCGACTACCCGGACCTGAGCTACCCGAGCGGGCACGTGACGTCGGTGGCGAGCGTCGGGTTCGTGCTGGTGCTGCTCGGCGCGTGGCTGTGGCCGCGGCTGGTGAAACGCATCCTGCTGATCTCCGCGGTGGCGGTCGTGCTCAGCGCCGCCTGCCGGGTTCTGCTGGGCGTGCACTGGGTGAGCGACACGATCGGCGCAGTGCTGGCGGTGACCGGTGTCGGGCTGCTCTCAGCGTGCGCCTTGCGGCTGCTTCCCCCGGGTGACGGGCGTAGCCTCGACGGGTGAGTTCTTCCCGCACCTGCCGCGCCAGCACCGAGCCCGTCGACGTCCGCGAGCTCGGCACGATCGACTACACCGAAGCCTGGGAGCTCCAGCGGAGCTTCCTGACGGCCCGGGCGGACGGCACCGCGCCGGACACGATGCTCCTGCTGCAGCACCCGTCGGTGTACACGGCGGGCAAGCGCACGGAGGACGCCGACCGCCCCACGGACGGCACCCCGGTGATCGACGTCGACCGGGGCGGCAAGATCACCTGGCACGGCCCGGGCCAGCTGGTCGGCTACCCGATCGTCAAGCTGGCGGACCCGATCGACGTGGTCCACTACGTGCGGCGCCTGGAAGAGGCCCTGATCCACGTGTGCGACCAGCTGGGCGTGCACTCCGGCCGCGTCGAAGGCCGCAGCGGCGTCTGGATCCCGGCGGACGACCGCGGAATCGAGCGCAAGATCGCGGCGATCGGCATCCGCGTCCAGCGAGGCGTGACGATGCACGGCTTCGAGCTGAACTGCAACGCGGACTTGGCGGCGTTCGACAACATCGTCCCGTGCGGCATCCGCGACGCGGGGGTGACGTCCCTGTCGTACGAGCTGCAGCGGGACGTGACGGTGGAGGCGGTCCTCCCCCTGGCGCGGGACGCGGTGCTGGCGGCCCTCGAGGGTGAGCTGCCGGTGAGCGAGGACCGCTGGCTCCCGCGTCCGGCCGCCCCCGAGGCCGCCGGCGTCACCTTCGCGCTCCAGAACTGAGACGCTCCCGGCTGGCCCTCTGTGG
Organism: Amycolatopsis sp. NPDC003731; assembly: GCF_053586895.1. Lineage (NCBI taxonomy): Bacteria > Bacillati > Actinomycetota > Actinomycetes > Pseudonocardiales > Pseudonocardiaceae > Amycolatopsis > Amycolatopsis sp. NPDC003731. The sequence goes on from NZ_JBSFNC010000025.1 coordinate 80,390, forward strand.
ATAACAGGGGGCCGGCCTTGCTTCGGCGGCCGGAACTGTCGGTGCCTTGCGCTAGCGTGGAAATCGGGGGCTGCTCAGTCCAGGTGCGGTGCACCTCGGCGGCCACGGATTCCGGTGCCCACCACCCCGAAGCCGGGATTGTCACTACGGCCGGTGGTGCCGCGTGCTGGCTTCGGATCGGGGTGGCGGGGCAGGTCTGGGCGGGGTGCCGGTCAGCCCAGCCACCCGACCGCGCGCCCCGCGGCTGCTCAGTCCAGCTGCGGCGCGACCTCGGCGGCCACCAGATCGATCTGGTCCAGGTCCGACAGGTCCAGCAGCTGCAGGTAGACCCGGGTGATCCCGGTCTTCTCCCGCCAGTGCCCGATCCGGTCGACGACCTCCGCGGGGGACCCCGCCAGCCCGTTGGCCCGCAGCTCGCTCACGTCCCGGCCGATCACCGAAGCCCGCTGCACGACCTCCGCCTCGGAACGGCCGACCGCGATCACCAACGCCACCGAGCGCAGGATCTCCTTCGGGTCCCGGCCGATCTCCGCCGCGGCCGCCTCGACGCGGGCGAACTGGGCCGCCGCCGTCTCGGCGTCGGTGAATGGGAGGTTGAACTCGTCCGCGAACCTCGCCGCCAGGGCCGGCGTGCGCTTCTTGCCGCCGCCGCCGATGATCACCGGGGGCGCCGGCGACTGGGCCGGCTTCGGCAACGCCGGCGACTCCGTCAGCTTGTAATACTGACCGTCGAACGAATACGTCGAACCCGGAGGCGTCTTCCACAGCCCGGTGATGACCTCGAGCTGCTCGGCGTAGCGGTCGAAGCGCTCCTTCAGCGGCGGCAGCGTCAGGCCGTACGCGTCGTGCTCGGCGTCGTACCAGCCCGCACCCAGGCCGAATTCGACCCGGCCACCGGACATCTGGTCGACCTGCGCGACCGAGATGGCAAGGGGTCCCGGGTGGCGGAACGTCGCCGCGGTGACGAGCGTGCCCAGCCGGATCCGGCTGGTCTCGCGGGCCAGGCCGGCCAGCGTGATCCACGCGTCGGTCGGGCCGGGCAGGCCGTCGGCCGAGCCCATCTTCAGGTAGTGGTCGCTGCGGAAGAAGGCGTCGTACCCGGCGGCTTCGGTCGCCTTGGCGACGCGCAGCTGGTCGTCGTAGCTGGCCCCCTGCTGGGGCTCGGTGAAGATCCTCAAGTCCACGAAGATCAGCCTATAGAGACGTCGGGCTCCGTGCGCCGCAGCCGTACCAGCATGCGGACGATGACGTCCTCGATCTCGGCGCGGACCTTCTTCGGGTCGGGCGAACTGGCGATTTCGGTCGCCGCGCTCGACAGGGCGCCGAACAGCAGGCGCGCGGTGACCTCGACCGGCACCGGCTCGACCTCGCCCGCGTCGATCAGCGCCTGCAGGCCGGACCGCACGAGCCCGAAGCTGCACCGCTCCTCGGCCTCGCGCCACCGCTCCCAGCCCATCACGACCGGCGCCTCGTGGATGGCGATCCGCTGGTACGCCGGGTCGAGGCAGGCGCGGAAGAACGCGTTGAGCCCGGCGAGCGCCCGCTCCCACGGCGTGCCCTCGCCGGTCATGATCTTGTCGAGCCGGTCGTAGACGAGGCTCTCGACCTGGTCGAACGCGGCTTCGAAGAGCGCCTGCTTGCCGCTGAAGTGGTGGTACAGCGCCCCTTTGGTCACCCGGGCGCGTTTGGCGATCTCGTCGAGCGAGGTCCCCGCGTAACCCCGTTTGGTGAACAGTTCGACCGCGCTGTCGACCAGCGCGGACCGCGTCGACTCGGAGTAGTCGAGTCGTCTGGACCTCATTGTCGCCACCTTCACAACTTTACGCCGGGAACCGCTCTCCATACTCATGGTATGTTCGGCGCGTCAGGTCCGTACCGGGAGTATGCCGCAGACCCGCGGTATGACCCGGGCCACGGAAGGGGAGCCACACCATGAGCTGGACCGACTTCTACCGACGTCAGGAAATCCTCGAAGCGACCGTCCGTCTGGCCGCCCGCAACCCGGGCGAGCCGCTGCCGCTCGAGGAGGTGCCCGGTGCCGAAGAGCACTTCGGCACCGAGGAAAACGTCCTCACCGCCCTGCAGTACCAGTGGACGCGCACGCTGAGCGGCCGTCTGCGGTCCGAGGTCGTCGACCCGGACGACGCCGACGGCCTCGGCGACCACGTCGACGCCGTCACCCGCGCCTGGCGCGCCGCCGTCGACGAGCACACCGACCTGCGCGCGGTCCTCGACGGCGCCTACGAGCGGCACGCGTCGCTGCGCCGGATGCACGAAGGCGAGCTGCGGATGCTCGCCGTCACCGCCGGCCTGGCCGACCCGCGCGAGCCGGCCGACGAGATCGTCAAGGTGGGTCACGCGCTCGAAGCGCTGCTGCGGGCGAACCGCGAGGAACGCCGCCGTCCGGTGATCGGACATCTGCGGCGACTGCTCGCGCCCAGTGCGTAAACAGAGTTTAGTGAGCGCATGACGCAGCGCTGGACCGAAGCCGACATCGCCGACCAGAGCGGCCGGACCGTCCTGGTCACCGGGGCGAACTCGGGGCTCGGCCTGCGCACGTCGCTGGTACTCGCGGGCAAGGGGGCCCGCGTGCTCCTCGCCTGCCGCTCCGCCGAACGCGGTGCGAAGGCACTCGACGCCGTGAAGGCCGCCGCCGCGGGCGCCGAACCCGAGCTCGTCCCATTGGACCTGAGCGAGCTCGCCTCGGTGCGCGCGGCGGCCGCGTCGGTGCGGGAACGCACCGGCGACGCGCTCGACGTGCTGGTCAACAACGCCGGCGTGATGGCCACCGCCCGCGGCCGCACCGCCGACGGCTTCGAGCTGCAGTTCGGCACCAACTACCTCGGCCACGCGGCGCTGACGTGGCTGCTCATGCCCGCCCTGCGCGGCCGGGTCGTCACGCTGTCGAGCCTGGCCGCCGTCGGCGCCCGCATCCACCTCGACGACCCGAACGCCGAGCACCGCCGCTACAACCCCGCCGCCGCGTACGGGCAGTCGAAGCTCGCCGACCAGGTGTTCGCGCTCGAACTGGACCGCCGCCTGCGCGCGGCCGGCTCCGGCGTGCTCAGCGTCGCCGCCCACCCGGGCTACACCGCCACGGGGCTCGGCAGCGGCATGGCGCGGTCGTACTCGAACCCGGTGCTGCGGTCCCTGATCGCCGGCGGTCACCGCCTCGGCGAAGTCCTGTTCGCCCAGAACACCCGCATCGGCGCTCTCCCGCAGCTCTACGCGGCCACGGCCGAAGGCGTCGAAGGCGGCACCTACTTCGGCCCCCGCGGCCTCGGCAACCTGCGCGGCTACCCCGCGGCGGTGCCGCCCGTGGCCGCCGCGCGCAGCGAACGCCTGGGGTCGGCGTTGTGGGAGCTGACGGCGAAGCTGACCGGCGTCACCCCCGATCCCGCGTAGCCCGGACGGGCGTACGGTTGAAGTCGTGAGTGCTGCGCCTGAAGGCCGGAAGCTGCTGCGTCTCGAGGTTCGCAACAGTGAGACGCCGATCGAGAAGAAGCCGTCGTGGATCAAGACGCGGGTGCGGATGGGGCC